>JAIRTG010000223.1 GCA_031255055.1 Prevotellaceae bacterium | reverse complement strand
CCACCGAAAATGCTTTGCATCTCTTCACGACTCAATTCCTTAAAAGTGTTTTGTGACGTTTTCATACAATTTGTCTTTGTCTTGTTTAATTTGTATCGGTATATTCCAAGAATCGACGTGCAAAGTTGCAAAAAATGATTCGATAAACAAGCTAACGGAAAATTAGATGACATAAGGACTTTTGTTGTATAACTTTTTGTTAGCTATAACAAGGTGGGGACGGCTGAAAACTATTTTTAACATTAAAATTGTTATGATTTGTAAGTTAGAAGATAAAAACTTTTCAAAATAACATGAAATAAGGTTAGAATTTAGGTCGATTGCACCTAAAAACGGCTCTCTTTTTCATTTCAACTTACAATCTATCATTTTTTCAAAATGCGTTGGCCTTTCGGGTCAGTCTCAGGGTGCGCATTGCGGGGCATTATATCCGGGGGCGTAGCCGCAGCTCGGGGTGAGGAAGATAGTGTTTAGTGATTAGTCCCCCTCTCTATTTTGTCAAGTGCAAAAAAGGAATAACTTTCGGCGCAGCCTTGCAAATACTATTCATAGCAGATAGTTACAGGGTAGTTATATGAAAGTGAAGAATGAAGAATGAAGAGTGAAGAGTGATTAGTGCGGATTCTCTATGATTAATCACTAAACACTAAATACTATTAAGGTTGAATCACTCATCATTCTTCATTCTTCACTCTTCATTCTTCACTATCTTCGGGGCGTTGCGGGGCAGAGCCCCGCAGAGGGGGTAGCGGAAGACCGCCAACGGCGGGCTGTAGCGAGGGGGAGACTTCCCCCACCTAATATTATTTCTCTTTCTCGGCGAGGAAAATTCGACGCTGTGGGGACTGATAAAAAGTGGAATATAGAGCGGAAAATGCAAAAAATGATTATTTTTGTGAGCTTTAAAATCGCAATAATTTTATGAAGACTCATGCTGCCATCAAATTCAATGTTCCCGAACCGACATTAAGGCGTTTGCCGTGGTATCTGGCATACGCCCAATTGATTCAACGAGAAGGAGAACAATACTTGTCGTCGACCCAAATTGCAAAAAATCTGTCCGTCGACGCCTCAAGAGTTGCGAAAGATTTGTCGTATGTGAAAATTTCGGGACGGACACGTGTCGGCTACGAAGTGAATGAACTGGTCAGGGTGTTGAACGCCTTTTTAGGTTTTAGTAACAGGCATAAGGCGTTTCTGTTCGGCGTTGGCAACCTGGGAGGAGCGTTGATGCACGATAACGGTCTCGCTCAGTTTGGACTTGAAATTATCGCCGGCTTCGATGCAAAGTACGAACTGACGGGAACAAGTATCAATCATATACCGATTCATCATATTCACCGTTTTGCCGAACTGCAAAAACAAATGAATGTTAGTGTCGGCATCCTTACCGTTCCGGTCGAACGGGCGCAAGGCGTGGCCGATATGCTGGTGGAAGGCGGGATCAAAGCCGTATGGAATTTTACGCCTTTCAGGATTCGCGTCTCTGAAGACGTCGTTGTTCAAAATACATCCATCTATGCAAATCTGGCCGTTATGTTCAACCGACTGAACGAGTTGACGGAATTGACAAAACGATAACCCCCCTTTCGATAGAAATACAATAGACGGATGAAAATTATTTGCATCGGACAAAATTACAGGAAACATAATCAGGAACTTGGTAACGAAGACCCTTTGTTGCCTGTTGTTTTTCTGAAACCCGATTCGTCGCTGTTGCGGAAAAATAGCCCTTTTTATATTCCCGATTTCTCCCGTGAGATTCATTTTGAAACCGAATTGGTTGTCAGAATAGACCGCTTGGGGAAAAATATCTCGCCGAAATTTGCACACCGCTACTATAGTGAAATAGGACTCGGAATTGATTTTACGGCGAGAGATCTGCAACGCAGTCTCCGTGCCGAAGGTAAGCCGTGGGAAATTGCCAAATCGTTCGATAACTCGGCCGTCGTCGGGAAGTTTCTGCCCGTAGCGAGATTTAAGGACGTTCAATCGATCGAATTTTCGCTGAAAAAGAACGGCGAAATCGTACAGACCGGTAGCGCTGAGGATATGATATTTTCTATTGCTGATTTAATTTCATACATTAGCGGTTTCTTTACGCTGAAAACAGGAGATTTGATCTTTACAGGGACGCCTGCCGGCGTAGGCGCGGTGGCGGTCGGTGACCATTTGGAAGGCTTTATTTATGACGAAAGATTGTTTCATCTCAACATCAAATGAGCCTGATTCGTTGACGGTCGGTTTATATGGCCTCTGGGCTGACGACCGGTTTATCTATTAATAAATTACAATGTGGAAGTTAGAGTAAAATACAAAATGAAAGTTAAAATCTTTATTGCCGTCTCTTTATTGCTGTGCAGCATTTTATCTTTAGCTGCAGACAGTCCACAGGTTGTCAATTACAGGCTGAAATGGCAGGGAATTGAAAAACTTGTTGCGGATGAGACTTTTTACGAAGAAGTTATCGGTTTTGAAGGCGCTGTCTATGACGAAGACATGCTGCCTGTTGTGCAAAAAACGATTACGGTGGAAAACGGATTCAACTATGATTTTACAGTCGAAAATGCCGTTTTCGTACCCGTCACACAGGAGGAACAACCGTTTCTGGCAGCAAGCGGCATTGCTTCGGACGAAATAAAAATACAGTCATACAATCTGTCCGAAAGAGGAAACCGCTACCGGGAAGTAGTTATCAATCCGTTCATAAAAAAAGGGGAAGCCTACTATAAACTGTCAACATTTGATCTGAATATCAAGAAAACAGAAAGTCCCGCCGTTCAAAAAGTAAGTCGCATCACACAGTATGCAGCCAACTCGGTGTTGGCCGGCGGAAAGTTTGTCAAGATACGCATCAAAGATTCGGGCGTTTATAAGCTGACCTATTCCGATTTACAAAGTATGGGTATCGGCAATCCGCAAAACGTGCGCGTATTTGGCTACGGCGGCGGCATGTTGAACGAAAATTTCTCGGAACCTATTCTCGACGATTTACCCGAAGTTGCCATCCATAAATCGAATAACGCCATTGTTTTCTATGCCCAAGGGATTCATTCGTGGAAGTACAGCTCGACAGACAGAATCTATCGGCACACGGTGAATCCGTATTCAAATTATGGCTACTATTTTTTGACGTCGGATTTGCCGGGAGAAGTCAAGACGATAAACTTGGCGTCAAAGGAAGACGTACCGGATTCGGAAACCATCTATGATGTCACGGACTTTCTCGACCGTCAAGTACACGAAAAAGAAGAACGAAGTTTGATAAATTCGGGGAAATCCTATTTTGGCGAGATATTCAGGGAACAAAGAAACTATTCGTTCACGTTTCACTTTCCGAATGTGGTAAAAAGAGCTAATTCGGTACGCATGTTCATAGACCTTGCGGTCTCGTCGTCCGAGCCGACCAAGTTCAACCTCAGCTTGGACAATGCCGATACCCAAGAACTGCACATCGCCAATTCATCCGTCAGTTACATGGCCGCCCGTCCCGGTTCCAAACTATCCTCCTACACGCCAACAAAAGATGATTTGATTTTTAATGTATCACACATCGCCTCGACAAGCGCTTCGGCCGGCTATCTGAACTATATCGAGGTGAACGCATATCGTGAACTGATCATGTCGGGCGACGCCATGACGTTTCAAAATAACGATAAATTGGGACAGAACGTCTACAACAGGTTTAAACTCAGAAATGTCAATCCCGAAATACAGGTATGGGATATAACCGATCTAAACAACGTCTTCCGTATGCCCGTTGATATTTCGGGCAACACCGGCGAATTTACAGTCGGAGCAGCCGACGAACGCCGGTTTCTGGCCATCTATCCGTCGGCGTCCTTTCCCAAGCCCGAAAAGGTAGCGGACGTGCCGAATCAAAACATCCACGCTCACGAACAGGTCGATTATGTCATTATCACACATCCTGATTTCAAAGGCGAAGCAGATAGATTGGCGGCGGTACACAGAACAAAAAGCAATCTCAAAGTAGGCGTGTTTGTTACAGATGAGATTTATAACGAGTTTTCGTCGGGCGCACCCGACGCTACGGCCTATCGCAAATTGATGAAAATGTTTTACGACCGCGCCCAAAATGATGCCGACAGACCGAAATACCTGCTATTGTTCGGTAAGGGAACGTTCGACAACAGAGGCTTGTTGCAGGGTACGGCGGTCAATAATTTTATACTCACCTATCAAGCCGAAAATTCCACGCACGAAACAAATTCATACGTCTCCGACGATTATTTCGGACTGCTGAGCAACGATGAATCAACCACAAATTTAACGAAAGACTTAATGGATGTAGGCATCGGCCGTTTCCCCGTGCGAACGCCTGCCGAAGCAAAAGATGTTGTTGATAAAGTGATCAGCTATCTGAATAATGATAAAAAAGGTAAATGGAAAAATCAGTTACTGTTGCTGGGAGATGACGGCGACGACAATCAACACATGTCTCAACAAGAAGAGGTTGCCGTGTTGTTGAACGGTTTATTTCCATCTTATCAGATAACTAAAATCTTTTTAGATGCCTTTCAATCGGAGGTAGCCACCAATGGGAAGGTATTCCCGCTGGCCATCAACAAGTTCAAGAACCTGCTCAATTCGGGTGTATTTATGGTGCATTACAGCGGACATTCGGGAACCAGAAACTGGACAGGAGAATCTTTACTGACCAATAGCGACCTTGTTTCGATGTCCAATACACGTCTTCCGCTGTGGTTTTCCTACTCCTGCAATTTCAATGACTTCGACCGCAATTTAGTCTCCGGCGGAGAAGACATCGCGATAAAGCAAGCCAGCGGGGGGATTGGCGTTTATGCGTCCGCCAGAGTTGTCTATGCGATAAATTCTGTGGAGCTGAACAAAAACATCGCAAAAGTGCTTTTCAAGAAAGATAAAAACGGAGCGCATTATGCAATTGGAGACATCGTCAGGATGGGGAAAAACGAAACCCGACTCGGAACCGGCGCTTCCGGCATCAACAAACTATCCTACCTCTATTTTGGAGACCCTGCACTGAAATTGGCATACCCGACAGACTATCGCATAAGCACCACAAAAGTGAATAACCGTACCGATTTTGAGAACATAACCCTGTCCGCTCTTTCCGACGTGAGCATCGAAGGAACGCTGACGGATGATAACGGCGTCAAAGCGACGGATTTTAACGGCGAACTGTACATCACCATTTTCGACAAAGAACAGGAAATAACCACACTGACGTCGGGTTTCAAATACAAAGATTATCCCAACATATTGTATTCGGGCAAGGTGAAGGTCACAAAAGGAGACTTCAGAGCCGATTTTATGATGCCCAAAGATATGAAATACAATATAGGCAAAGGGCGCATTGTTTATTATGCGTTTGACGATACGAACGATTGGGAAGCTCAGGGATATTTTGAAGACTTCAATGTAGGCGGAAGCAATCCGAGTTTTAATTTTAACGACAAAGAAGGCCCCACGATAACCTCCCTCTACTTGAATCACGACAGTTTTCATTCGGGTGACAAAGTAAACGAATCCCCGTTGTTTGTAGCCCGCATGAACGACGACAACGGAATAAACACCGTCGGTGCGGGGATTGGACACGACGTGCTGTTGGTTGTCGACAACGAATCCTCGAGAACCTACGTTCTTAACGAATACGTAGATCTGGATTTGGGGACATATAAAAGCGGTACCGTCAAATACTTCATACCCCCATTGCCCGAAGGTAAACATACGCTACGCTTCAGGGTGAGCGATTTGCTGAACAATACATCAACCGAAATACTGAATTTTGAAGTTGTCAAAGGACTTGAAATGTCGATATTCTCGGTTCGGAACTATCCCAATCCGGCAACACCCGAAACCGGTACCACCTTTGAAATAATGCACGACAGACCGGAAACACTGCTGTCTGCCTTCATCGACATCTACGACATATCGGGACGAAGAGTCTATTCCTTCACACAACCCACGACGGACAAAGTCCATTGGGATTTAAAATCATCGGAAGGATTCAACCTCTCAAACGGATTGTATATCTACAAAATAACCGTGAATACAAAGGACGGAAACAGCGTTTCCAAATCAAACAAAATACTTATACAAGGACAATAAAAAAGAATAATTACGTTTTAGAATAGAAATTAAACCTCTTTTACGGCCAACAGCGAAAACAGACCTGTTTGGACACCGAAAAATCATATAATCATATAATAATTTTAATACGAACAAATGAAAAAAGTTTTTTTAATAGCGATTGCTTCTTTAACAGCTTGCATATTTGCGAAAGCTCAGAATGATTTGGATGACCAAAACACATTAAACCCATTGGTATCGGGAGTACCGTCACTGATGATAGCACCCGACGCTCGTGCCGGCGGTATGGGCGACGTAGGCGCCGCAACCCTTCCGAGCGTAGCCGCTCAACACTGGAATCCCTCAAAATACGTTTTTATGGAAAGCCAGGCCGGCCTGCAATTTTCATACACACCGTGGTTAAGTCGTCTGGTCGATGACATCAATTTATTCTATCTTGTCGGTTACTGGAAACCGGACGACTTACAAGCATTCAGCGCTTCGCTGCGTTACTTTTCTTTGGGAGACGTGATGTTGACCGACCCCTTCGGAGGCGAAATTTTCCCCGCTCGACCCAATGAATTTGCAGTGGATGTTGCCTACTCGCGCAAATTATCGGAAGTATTTTCCGCCTCGGCGCTGTTCCGGTTCATCTACTCCGACCTGACCAACGGTACCAAATACTCCCCCAACTTAGACCCAATGTATCCGGGAGTGGCTTTTGCTGCCGACATCAGCGCATATTACAGACAACCGATTCAGGCGCTTGCCGACGAAGCCTATTTCTCTGTCGGTATCAACCTTTCCAACTTGGGATCAAAGATTTCACACACAAAAGGCGAAACAAGCATCTTCATTCCGGCCAATCTCCGACTGGGCGTATCTTTCGACTATCCGCTCGACAGCTATAACCGTATTTCCATCAGTGGAGACGTAAATAAAATAATGGTGCCGACGCGCAGGAAAAAAGACGGCGAACTGTTGACCGAAGCCGAATACAGCGACATGTCGTCATTAAAAGGCATATTCACCTCGTTTAGCGATTCGCCCTTGGGAGGAAAAGGCGAGTTACAAGAAATCATGTGGTCGGTAGGTCTGGAGTATTCGTATAACAAACAGTTCTTCATACGCACCGGCTATTTCAACGAACATCAAAACGTGGGAAACCGTAAATACTTCACAGCAGGCGCAGGATTCAACCTGAACTTTATCCACATCGACGCCGGATACGTCATCGCAACACAACCCACAAACCCCTTAGACCAAACCCTCAAACTTTCTTTAGGCTTTGACTGGGACGGTATCAGAGAATTATTGAGATAATTATATATATAGTGAAACATCACCGAAATGGCTGTTAGAATCTTTAGCAGCCATTTTTTATTTACAGCAAAAATGAACATAAAAGTAGGTTTCGGATACGACATCCACGCCTTTTCCCCCGACAGAGAATTATGGATAGGGGGCATAAAAATCGACCATCCATACGGTTTACAGGGACATTCGGATGCCGATGTATTGATTCATGCGCTTTGCGATGCGTTGCTCGGCGCGGCCAACTTACGCGACATCGGACACCACTTTCCCGATACCGATCCTGCGCTCAAAAATATCGACAGCAAAGCGCTATTAAAAAAAACAATCGCGTTAATCAGAGCGAAGAACTACGAATTGGGCAATGCCGACTGTACCGTCTGTGCGGAGACTCCGAGACTGCATCCCCATATTCCGGCAATGCAACAAAAACTGTCGGAAGTGATCGGCGTGTCCGACGACAGCATCTCGATAAAAGCCACAACAAGCGAAAAAATGGGCTTCATCGGGCGGAAAGAAGGCATTGCGGCCTATGCAACCGTATTGATCTACAAAAAACAGCATGGATAACCCCCGCGTAAACACCTCTCCCCGATACCTGAATTACAATCAGGCATTGAGAAAGCAATTTGATCAACGAGTTCAGAAAATAGCTGTCAACGCAGGCTTCACCTGCCCCAACAGAGACGGCAGCAAGGGATTCGGCGGCTGCACCTACTGCAACAATCAAACCTTCAGTCCCGGATACAGCCATTGCTCCAAGACGGTACGGCAGCAGTTGACCGACGGAACGCGCTTTTTTCATCACAAATATCAAGAACAGTATTATTTGGCCTACTTCCAATCATACACGAACACCTACGATACGACGGAAAATCTGCGACTTTTGTATGAAGAAGCCCTCTCCTACCCGCAAGTAAAAGGACTGGTGATAGGCACCCGTCCCGACTGTGTCGACAACGAATTGTTGGATTATCTGTCCCGATTAGCCAAGCAACATTATATAATGATCGAATACGGCATCGAATCGACCGACAATGCGACGTTGGCGTTGATCAATCGGGGACACGATTTTGCCTGCGCCGAGCGTGCGGTACGCGAAACGGCGGAAAGGGGTCTTTTTGTATCGGCTCACATCATTCTCGGGCTGCCGAAAGAGTCCCGCGAAACGATTCTTTCGCACACGAAACACCTTTCGGCCTTACCGCTGACTGCGTTAAAAATCCATCAGTTACAAATCATCAAGGGGACGACAATGGCGCAACAATACCTCGATCATCCCGAATGGTTTCACCTGTTCGAAGCGGACGAATACATCGAACTTTGCATTGATTTTCTCGAGCGGCTACATCCCTCCATTGCCGTAGAACGATTTGTATCGCAATCGCCCGTTAGACTGCGGCTTGCTCCCGACTGGGGACTGAAAAACTTTGAGTTTACCGCCAAAATAGAAAAACGTCTCCAAGAGAGGGATACCTGGCAGGGACGGTTATTTTAGTCCTGTTTACTCCTTTATAGTGTCGGTCGCGAGGCATTCGTGATTAATCATAGCGAACTTGCAAATCACTAATCACGAAGAAGAGAAAGAGAATTAGGGGGGGGGAAGTCTCCCCCTCGCTACAGCCCGCCGTTGGCGGTCTTCCGCTACCCCCTCTGCGGGGCTCTGCCCCGCAACGCCCCGTCCCGATTTTCAGACCCTTCTAAGGATCGCGCC
>JAIRTG010000191.1 GCA_031255055.1 Prevotellaceae bacterium | reverse complement strand
CAAACACACACACACACACACACACACACACACACACACACACACACACACACACACACACACACACACACACACACACACACACACACACACACACACACACACACACACACAACTCGCGTATAATTTAAGCGAAGTATTTTATTTTTCAACAAGTTACGACTTTCTATTTACCGAGAAAGCGAAAAAAATAACGAAGCCGCATAAAGCTGATATTGCCGTCAATGTCAGCTTTCGTTGTATCTGCGTGTTTCGTAACCGGCATAAAATTCCACAAAATAACAGTGTAAAAAATCATTTTAAAAATCATTTTATGAAAAAGGAAAAAATCGAATTGAGAAACGATGGGATAGCCATCCGTCTGCTATTGCAGCAACAACAAAACAGCAACTTTACAATTGTGCGGTACACAACTTTTAAAATATGACATCATGCGGTACAAGTTAGTAGAACGCGGAAATCCCGCAAACCCCACAGCGCCCGAAACAGAAGTTATGATCAAAAGAGAGCGAATAAAACACATTGACGGATTACGGGCAATAGCCGTTTTGGCGGTCATTCTGTTCCATTTCGGATACTTGCCTAACGGTTTTTTAGGTGTAGACGTATTTTTTGTCATAAGCGGATTCCTGATCACGGGTCTAATCTATTCGGAATGTAAAGAAAAACGGTTTTCCGTCAAGCGGTTTTATCTTCGCCGTATAAGAAGAATCCTGCCGATGGTTTCCTTGATTACCGTTCTTGCGATGATTGTCGGTCTATTCGTCATGTTGCCCGATGACCTGGAAAATCTCGCGGAAAGTGCGGTGGCTACCACCTTATTCGGCAATAACATTTTACAGGCCATAACGACCAAAGATTATTGGAATGCCGTCAATGAATTCAAACCCCTGATGCACACCTGGAGCTTGGGTATCGAAGAACAGTATTATTTTCTCTATCCTTTTTTATTTTTAGTTTTTTCATCCGAGCGAATCAGATTCATACTTCCGGCACTTATAGCATTGACCATACTTTCGTTGGCGTTATATTTTACGCCATTCTTCGACAGTCCGGCGAAGTTCTATTACTTACCGTTTCGTTTTTTTGAACTGTCATCCGGCGGCATCTCGGCCATTTTGTTAAAAGAGAAAATGCTCACTAAAAAAAGTCCGCTTTTATCGGCGTTTTTCCTGTTTTTAATCTTGTCACTATTGATAATCGGGATGGAAGCCATACCGAATCAACTACTCCTGTGCGTGATCGTTGTGGCGACATGCGGTGTCATCATGTTTACCGTCGACGGCAAGAATATATCTTGTGCGATACTGCAAAATAAACCGATATTGTACATTGGTCTGATTAGTTTTAGTTTGTATATGTGGCATCAGTTTGCGGTTGCCTTCGCACGTTATTTTTTATGGGAAGAAGTAACGGCACAAGCCTATGTAATTATTTTTGTTGTTACGTTCATTGCTTCGATTTGCAGTTATCATTTCATCGAACAGCCGTTTAGAAACAAAAAAACGATAAGCGCGAAATCGCTTTTCGCTGTACTGATACCGGTAAACAGCCTTATTTTGATACTTGGTATGTTCCTCTTCTTCCGGGCAGGAATTATCCGAGACGTCCCCGAACTGGGCATAACAACTCAAAATGTAACAAGGGGACTTCATGCGGTATATAATAGCAGAATAGACGCATACGACCGTGATTTCACGGAAACGGATAAAGTACATATATTGCTTATCGGTAACAGTTTTGCCCGCGATTTCGGCAATATACTGTTAGAGTCGAAATGGAACGAGAAGATTGAAATAGCATGGATTTCCGACACGGAGGACCCAAGAATCACGGACAGAATGAAAAATGCCGAACTGCTATTTTATGCCTTTGACAAGGAAGAATACTACCGCCGGATTCCCCAAAACGATACGGAAAAGGCATTTTGTGTTGGCGTCAAACGTTTTGGAAACAATGCGGGATTTTTTTATAATTACAACGGGCAGGACTATTACAGTCAACGGACGAAACTTGGGAAAAAAGAACTTGAACTGAATGATAAATTAAGAGAACAATGGGGTAATAAGTTTATAGACATTGTTGGGTATATTATCGACGACAATAACACCGTGCCCATATTTACTCCCGACAGAAGATTCATCAGTCAGGATTGCCTCCATTTGACAGAAGGCGGCGCTGAGTATTTCGCTAAATTATTGGAAGAGGACAGGGAATTTGTACTCAATAAATTAATACTTCCTTAATTGGCATCTTCCTTAAAGAAAAAGAATTAGGAGGGGGGGAAGTCTCCCCCTCGCTTCAGGGGCGCTCCATTGCGTGTACTCACATTCGGCACAAATCAGCGTGTGTTCCGGTAGCCGCAAATAAAAGAATGAGTTCTTTATCCTATGGAACAACACATGCAGGAACCTCACCTCATCGGTTCACGTCGACTGAGAGAGCACGTATCACCTCAGTCTTGAGTCCGTTTCGCTTTTCACGTACCCTCCTTCGGAAAAGGTTAGAGAAGGGCGTGCCAATCATTGTGCATTGCCCTAAAAAAAAGAATAATTAATTTTCAGATGTCAAACCAAATACGTACTTTTGCGACAATTTTGTTGTATAGATGGGTAACAAGTACGAGGAATTAGCTGAAGAGTTTGAAAGTAAGTTGATGGATTTATTTTCAAATTATCGGAAATTAAAAGAACAGAACGATGTTCTGAAAAACCAATTGGAAGAAAATGAAAGTCAGTTGAAAAAGGCTTATTATAACATCGTCGTTCTTGAAAACAAATGCAGACATTTACAAATTGCCGGCAGCATCGGCGGAAACATAACGGAACGCCTGGCTGCAAAAAAGCAAATTGACAAAATGATGCAGGAAATAGATAAATGTATCGCACTTCTTGATGAATAAACAGATAAATGGCGAAAAAAGACGACTTGCAGTTTATACAAATTTATATTCAGGGCAGGAAACTCGGAATGACTATTCAACGTGATACTGAACCGGTCTACAGAAACGCCAAAGATTTGTTAGATGAAGTGTTTGTTTTATATCAGAAAAAATATCCCAAACGTTCGTGGGAAGACATTCTAATTTATTCGGCGTATAATTTGGCAGTCGCGTTGGAACTGAAAAACAACGAAGAAGACATTGCGCCGCTTGCCGAAAAAATTGATTCTTTAAAAAATGAATTGGACATGATCCTTTCTGAAGAATAAATTCGATATTTTTATTTCATCTTTCTGTTTTGCATTGTATTTTTCATTACCCAATTGAAAAATAACAATGCTTTTTTTTAGGAGATAATTAAAAACGAGTATATTACATTAAATACAGATACAAATAGACATGATATTAAATATAATCATAGGAATCACAGCCTTTACAGCAGGCGCGGCGTTATGCTTCATCTTTTTCCGTATGCAACGCAAGAGAAAAGCCAAAGAACTGAACGCAGAAGCAGACCTGCTGAAAAAAAATAAACTGATAGAAGTAAAAGAAAAATTTATTGCCCTAAAAGCCGAACACGAACAGCAAGTACAGCAGCGCAATGCAAAAGTACAGGCCTCAGAAGTGAAACTGCAACAACGTGAGATGCAATTGAACCAGCGTCAAGGCGATTTACAACGAAAAATCAATGAAAATGATACGATTCGCGAAAACCTGGAACAACAACTGAGTTTGGCCGAAATGAAGCGAAAAGAAATGGAACACGCGCAGTATTTGGCGCAGGAACAACTGGAAACAATATCGGGGCTTTCGGCAGAACAAGCCAAGAAACAATTGATCGAAAGCCTGAAAGATGAAGCAAAATCGGGTGCGATGTCCTATATAAACGACATTGTCGAAGAAGCCAAAATGACGGCCAACAAAGAAGCGCAAAAAGTGGTCATAAAAACCATTCAGCGCATTGCAACAGAAACGGCCATTGAAAATTCCGTAACCGTATTCCACATTGAATCCGATGAAATGAAAGGACGCATCATCGGCCGCGAAGGACGGAACATCCGTGCATTGGAAGCCGCAACCGGCGTCGAAATCATTGTTGACGATACGCCTGAGGCCATTGTGCTTTCGGCTTTTGACCCCGTCCGCCGTGAAATTGCACGACTTTCACTGCATCAATTGGTAACCGACGGGCGGATTCATCCGGCACGTATCGAAGAAGTTGTAAATAAAGTTCACAAGCAGATAGAAGAAGAAATTATTGAAATCGGAAAACGTACAACAATAGACTTAGGTGTTCATGGTTTGCATCCCGAATTAATCCGGATGGTAGGAAAAATGAAATACCGTTCGTCTTATGGTCAAAATTTATTGCAACATGCGCGTGAAACAGCGAACCTCTGTGCGACAATGGCGGCAGAACTCGGACTCAATCCGAAAAAAGCAAAACGTGCAGGACTATTGCATGATATAGGCAAAGTGCCCGACGATGAGCCGGAATTGCCACACGCAATACTTGGTATGCGTCTTGCCGAAAAATATAAAGAAAAACCGGACATCTGCAACGCAATCGGCGCCCATCACGAAGAAATAGAAATGGAGACGCTTCTGGCTCCGATAGTACAAGTGTGTGATGCCATTTCGGGCGCTCGTCCGGGCGCTCGTCGCGAGCTTGTTGAAGCATATATCAAACGGTTGAGTGATTTGGAAAATCTGGCTTTGTCCTATCCGGGCGTGATGAAAACGTATGCGATACAGGCCGGACGCGAATTGCGCGTAATTGTCGGAGCAGACAAAATTGACGATAAAGACGCCGAATTGTTATCGTTTGACATCGCAAAAAAAATACAGGATGAAATGACTTATCCGGGACAAGTAAAAATCACGGTTATCCGCGAAACCCGCGCAATAAGTTATGCAAAATAATGAACAGTGGATCTTGAATGATTGTTTGACTATCCATTGTTGACACTACGGGGCTGTTTGGTTTTGACAGCAGGTAGAAAGGCTAAGTAAGCATGTCGAGCATTGTGACACCGGCTCGTTAATCTCGGATCTCAACAAATTTAATTGGCGAAAATCATTACGCTCTCGCTGCTTAATCGAATCACAGTAGATAAGCTTTATTTCGGCGCAAGGCGCTGAAACGAGACATCTCCCAAGCGCCGTAGCCTCGAGGCTGTTTGATAAGGAGGTGCAGTAAAATCGGGGATAGTTTTGTGCAGCCTCGTGTGCAGAACGAAAATTTAGAGGATAAGGTGCAAATTGGTGGCTCCGGTCTTGCTTGCACACGAAAATTTAGGCGGAGATAAACATGTAGAAAACTTATTTTTTCCTTGTTTGGACGAGGGTTCGACTCCCTCCAGCTCCACAATGAAGGCGATTTATCAGGCAATTAAGAAAACAGGGACTGAAACGGAGATTAAACATCCCGTCTTAGTTCCTGTTCTTTTGTACGGCAAAGCCCCCCGTCTGAATAGCACAGGTTACAATCGCGCTACAATTGTTGTAGACTAAGTTCGATTTTTATGGCCTTTTGCCCAATGTCATTCGGTTAAGGATTAAATAGCTCTTTCAGTCCTTATCGTCTTCCTTCCGGAAAGAGAAAGAGAATTAGGGGGGGAAGTCTCCCCCTCGCTTCAGCCCGCTACGCGGTCTTCCGCTACCCCCTCTGCGGGGCTCCGCCCCGCAACGCCCCGAAAGGCAGTGATTAGTGTTTAGTGCAGATTCGCTATGATTAATCATTAAACACTAATGGGGCTGACTGAAAAGTCGGTAGTTCCCCAAAATATCCTGTCTACAAGCTCTGTAAGTGGGGTGAAATTTGCTTTTTGAGGCTTTTTAGTCAGCCCCTCATTCGGTGAAGGATTAAATAGCTCTGTCGGCAACTCTTTGAAGATTGCGCTGAGCCTGTCAGACCGATCAGACCGAACAGAAAAGCGAAAAGAATCAAGAAAACAAAAAGAATGAATGGAAAATAGCAAACTTTTACTAACTATAAAAGAGCTATTTAATCCTTAACCGAATGACATTGGCCTTTTGCCGTCGGTATTGGTGTAAATTTCTATGCGCTTAGCCTGATTCCACACGAAAAAACCTTTGTTTTCGCCTACACACCCAAATAAAAAAGAGGCTGATATTTCTGTCAGCCTCTTCAGATATGGTTGTTCTTACTACTTTATTTCAAAGCCGCCTGAGCCGCCGCCAAACGTGCGATAGGCACACGGAACGGTGAACAGCTTACATAATTCAATCCTACACGATGGCAAAACTCAACCGATGAAGGTTCGCCGCCATGTTCGCCGCAAATGCCGCATTTCAAATCGGGACGAATGTTACGCCCTTTTTCGGTAGCCATGCGGACAAGTTGTCCTACACCTTTTTGATCTAAAACTTGGAACGGGTCGAATTTCAGAATTTTCTTTTCCAGATAAATCGGCAGGAACGACGCAATATCATCGCGCGAATAACCGAATGTCATCTGCGTCAAGTCATTTGTTCCGAACGAGAAAAATTCCGCAGCAGAAGCAATACGATCGGCAGTAAGAGCGGCACGAGGAATCTCAATCATCGTTCCTACTTTATATTCAACACTGTCGCCTCTTTCCGCAAACAGTTTTTCAGCCGTTTCGCGAATCACTTTTTCCTGTCCCAAAAACTCGTACAAAATACCTGTCAGCGGAACCATGATTTCGGGAACAGCTTTGATATTTCTTTCTTTCAGATTCAGGGCGGC
>JAIRTG010000162.1 GCA_031255055.1 Prevotellaceae bacterium | reverse complement strand
CACTCGCAAGGTTTCCGAGTGCACTCGTAATGTTTCCGAATAAACTCCCACCATTTCGGAGTGCACTATCAATGTTCCCGAGTGCACCGGAAAAATTTCCGAGTACACTCGCAATGTTTCCGAGTGCACTCGCAATGTTTCCGAGTACACTCGCAATGTTTCCGAGTACACTCGCAATGTTTCCGAGTGCACTCGCAAGGTTTCCGAGTGCACTCGCAATGTTTCCGAGTGCACTCGCAAGGTTTCCGAGTGCACTCGCAAGGTTTCCGAGTGCACTCGCAAGGTTTCCGAGTACACTCCCAATGTTTCGGAGTGCACTCCCAAGGTGTCGGAGTGCACTCCCAAGGTGTCGGAGTGCGCCGGCGCCGGATAAATCCTTACGTACACCCCCCTCTCCTGCCGGAGAAGGGCGGGGAGGGAGGCCGGTATCGTTTCGGAACAAACTCCGATCGTTCATCTACCGGGTGCGGGACGTCCGGGTGAAATGTCTTACGGGGCGTTGCGGGGCGGAGCCCCGCTGAGGGGGTAGCGGAAGACGCCGTAGGCGGCTGAAGCGAGGGGGAGACTTCCCCCCCCTAATTCTCTTTCTCTTTCTCTTTCTTCAAGGATGACGCCAAATATGATACGAAATACGAATCAATCCGCTTCGCCAATCAGCGTAGCAGAGGAGGCGCTTAGCGCTTTTACCCGGATTATTTCGCCGATTCGACGGTTTTCTCGGGGAAAAATGATGACTTTGTTTTGTGACGACCGACCGAAAAACTGTTCCCTCGAGCGTTTGGAAAAACCTTCGACAAGTACGTCGAATGTTTTGCCGATGTCGGCCCGATTGCTTTTCAGCGAAAGTTCGTTTTGCAGGGCGATAATCTCATTGAGCCGACGTATTTTTACGTCTTCGGGAACGTTGTCTTCCAGTTTGTCGGCGGCAAAAGTGCCCGGCCGTTCCGAGTACTTGAACATAAAAGCCATGTCAAAACCTACTTCTTTCATCAGCGAAAGCGTTGCTTGATGGTCTTCTTCCGTCTCGTTGTGAAATCCGCAAAAAATATCCGTACCGATGGCACATTCGGGTAGAATGGCTTTTATAGCTGCAATCCTGTCCAGATACCATTCGCGGGTATATTTCCGGTTCATCAGTTTCAGTATTTTGTCGCTGCCCGACTGTACCGGCAGGTGAATGAAACGACACAAGTTCGGATGTTTCGCAATAACTTCCAGTGTCCGGTTGCTCATGTCTTTCGGATGAGAGGTCATGAACCGGAAGCGCATTTGAGGTACCGCTTCCGCCACAATTTCGAGTAAATCGGGAAACGCTATCACTTTGCCGCCTTGCTCAAACCGGTATGAGTTGACATTTTGTCCGAGTAATGTGATTTCCTTGTAGTTTTTTTTACGTAAATCTTCCAGTTCTTTCAATATACTCTCGACATCGCGACTTCGCTCGCGTCCGCGCGTGTAGGGCACGATGCAGTAGGAGCAGAAATTGTTGCATCCCCGCATGATAGAAATGTATCCCGAAACTGGATTCCCGATGCGCGAAGGAAGTACGTCTTTATAGGTCTCGGTTGTCGAAAGGTCGACATTGATCGCCTTTTCGCCCTTTTCGGCCGAACTCATCAAATTCGGAATATCCAGGTAAGCGTCGGGGCCTGCAACAATGTCGACATTGTGTGCCGTCAACAGTTCGTTTTTTACCCGCTCGGCCATGCACCCGATGACTCCTATGATCAGTTGTCTGTTCTTTTTCCGTAGAGAATCGAAGTATTTCAGACGGTTTATCACGCGCTGTTCGGCATTGTCGCGTACCGAACAGGTGTTTACAAATATTGCATCGGCGTCCTCTATCCTGTCGGTCAATAAATAACCATCCATTTCCATGATCGATGCTACCACTTCGCTATCGGCTACGTTCATCTGACAACCATAGGTCTCGATAAACAGTTTTTTCTCGTTACCGCTGTAGTTTTCGTTCTCTTTTGAAGAGATATTTCGTTTTTTTTCCATTGATTTCTCTTGTTTTGGCGACAAAATTACATCTCATATCACTTTAAATAATGCGAGCAAATGTAAATAAATACAAATTAATCGGTACGCCTATTTTCGTTTTTTGTTGCCTGATTCCGCTCAGGAAGGCTCGGAAGGGCATATTTTGCTCGTTTCCGTCGTTTTTATTGCGAAAATAGGCGCTATCCGGAATTTGTTTTTGTATTTGAAAAAAATTTGAGGCTAAATCTCGGCGAGAGATACGTCCTGATGCGTTCGGGGAAAGAATCCGGTTTTTTTAACATGATTTGGTGCCGGATAATTTGTGTATTCAAAAAAAATGTATCACTTTTGCAGTGTAAACAAACAGATAAATTTTTCATAGTTAAGGTTTAGGTTAAAATGCGCAATGGGTGGCTGGGAAGTCGCCCATTGTTTTTTTAATTTTATACGGTGAAACATCAGAGTAACTGCGATATCGAAAAACTAAGTGCAAGCGAAAAAATACCGAGACAAAATATTACCATCTGCTCATCCAATATCCACCCACCATAATAATATACCTGCCGTATGTGGCCCGCAAAGAGCGGCAGAAAAAGCACATAAAACCATCCGGTTATCTTTTCGTATTCGACAATTGAATAGACCGACAGGCATATCCACGCAAGAATAATCAACAAATAATGATAAACTTTCGCACCGGGCAATCCGATTCTTACCGGAATCGTATTTTTTCCACACCACCCGTCATTTCCAATATCGCGCATATTGTTCAGGTTGATAACCGCAGTTGTTAGAAACCCGAAAGCCGCCGCGGGAAGCAACAGCAACCATTTGAGCGTAAAAGTCATCAAAAAATAACTCCCCAATACGCCGACCGGCCCAAAGAACAGAAATACGAACACGTCGCCATATCCGTGGTACCCGTAGTTCCGCTTTCCGACCGTGTATTTTATCGAAGCCACTATCGCCAAGCCGCCAATAACAAGCATCGTGATAGCGGAGAGGCTCAAAAACGAATGAAAAGCCGAAAAAATAAGCGCCAAACCGAAAACAACCGAGAGTAGTAAAAACACAATCAAAACGATTCTATATTCTTTCACCGTTAGATGTCCCGCCTGCAACGGACGGATAGGCCCCAATCTGTTCTCATTATCGACACCTTTTGCGGCGTCGCCCATATCGTTCGCAACATTCGACAGCACCTGTAACGACACAGCCGTCAATATCGCCGAGTAGAAAGTCGACATCGAAAAATAGCCGTCTTTCATCGCAATGATGCTCCCCACAATAATGCCCGACGCAGACAAAGGCAGCGTCCGGACACGAAAACTGTCGATATAATACCTTATTTTACTCATATTATTAATATATTAAAAATTTAACCGGTCAAAATTACAAATAAAACGCGATAATCCGTTCTCCGATGAATAATGCGTAACTTTGTTCCCGAAATCATCGCTAAACAATGCTGTCGAGAAATAAAATAAAGCTAATAAACAGTCTGTCGCAGAAAAAAGGCAGAGACAAACTCGGACTTTTCGTCGCCGAAGGCGTAAAGCTGGTAACCGATTTGCTGCCCTACTTTGACTGTGCCGTTTTGATCTATACGGACAAACTGTTGCTCAATGAGCAGTCGACCGGGGCATACGAACTGATCGAAGCAAGTCGTGCGGAATATAAAAAAATATCGCATCAGGAACATCCGCAGGGACTGATGGGAGTGTTCATAAAAAATGACACCGGTTGGGAGTTCGAGTCGATCAACAAAACGATTTCTCTGGCGCTGGACGATGTGCAAGATCCCGGAAATTTGGGAACAATTGTCCGTATTGCGGACTGGTTCGGCATTTGCGACGTTTTCTGCTCAAAAAATACGGCGGATATCTACAATCCCAAAACCATTCAGGCAAGCATGGGCGCTTTGGCGAGGGTGAGGGTACACTATGTCGATCTACACGCGGTTCTCACCGACAACCGACTGACGGTTCCTGTGTACGGTACGTTTTTGGACGGCGAAAATATCTATCAGACCACCATTTCCAACAAAGGCATCATTGTCATGGGCAACGAAGGAAACGGCATCTCGACCGGACTGAAAAAAATTATCGACAAAAAATTACTGATACCGAATTACCCCGAAGGAATAAAAAGTTCCGAATCGTTAAATGTAAGCGCTGCAACGGCCATCGTTTGCGCCGAATTTAGAAGAAGACAAAAATACATTGAAACGTAATTTTCCGCTTTTTTTCCGTACTCCATCAGGCCTAATCTCATTCGGCTAAGGATTAAATAGCTCGACGTCTTCCTTCCGGAGAGATAAAGAGATTTATGGGGGGAAAGTCTTCCTCTCGCTTCAGCCGCCTACGCGGTCTTCCTTGAAAGAAGATAAAGATAAAATTTAGGGAGGGGAAGTCTCTCCCTCGCTACGCCTGCTACGGCAGTCTTCCTTGAAAAGAGAGAAAGATGACGACAAGGGCAGATAGAGCTGTTTAATCTTTAATCGAACGAAATTGACCTTCGGGATAATCGACATACATTCGGCAGATCTGTCGCACATCATAACTTTTAGATGTTTTTTACTATATTTGCAGGCTTTTAAAATCAGGATTTGAATATGCAAAAAATCAGAAATATAGCTATCATCGCACACGTAGACCACGGAAAAACAACGCTGGTCGACAAAATGCTGCTTGCCGGACATTTGTTTCGCGATAATGAAAATGCCGGCGAATTGATCACCGATAATAATGAATTGGAACGAGAACGCGGTATCACTATCTTGGCTAAAAACGTATCTATCGAATACGGCGGATACAAAATAAATATCATCGACACGCCCGGACATGCCGATTTCGGCGGTGAAGTGGAACGGGTGCTCAATATGGCCGACGGAGCGCTTCTGTTGGTCGATGCGTTCGAAGGGCCGATGCCTCAAACTCGTTTTGTGCTGCAAAAAGCGTTACAAGTCGGACTGAAACCGATTGTGGTTATAAATAAGGTTGATAAACCAAACTGTCGCCCGGACGAAGTACATGAAATGGTTTTCGACCTGATGTTCAATTTGAATGCAACCGAAGAACAATTGGATTTTCCCGCTATCTACGGTTCGGCCAAACATAACTGGATGTCGGACAATTGGCTAAAACCGACAACTAATATCTTCCCCTTGCTGGACGCTATTATTGAACATATCCCGGCTCCGGAATATATCGACGGAACGCCGCAAATGCTGATAACTTCGCTCGACTATTCTTCCTATGTAGGCCGTATCGCCGTAGGGCGCGTCCACAGAGGCGTTCTGACCGAAGGTATGGATGTCAGTCTGGTAAAAAGGGACGGCAACATTATCAAGTCAAAGATAAAAGAGTTGCACACGTTTACAGGGCTTGGACGGACACGATCTAAAGAAGTCAAATCGGGAGATATTTGTGCGCTGGTTGGTATCGACGGATTTGAAATCGGCGATACTATCGCTTCCGTCGGCAACCCCGAAGCGCTGACGCCCATCGCAATCGATGAGCCGACAATGAGTATGCTTTTTACAATTAACGATTCGCCGTTTTTCGGGAAAGAAGGAAAATATGTGACGTCGCGCCACATTCATGACAGGCTGATGAGAGAATTGGATAAGAATCTGGCACTGCGCGTAGAAAAAGATGTTAATTCGGATAAATGGACGGTTTTCGGACGGGGCGTATTGCATTTGTCCGTATTGATTGAAACGATGCGGCGCGAAGGGTACGAACTGCAAGTTGGCCAGCCTCAAGTGATTTTTAAAGAAATCGGCGGACAAAAATGCGAACCTGTAGAACAACTGACGATCAATCTGCCGGAAAATTGTTCGGGCAAAATCATCGAAATCGTCGCCTCGAGAAAAGGCGAAATGATGACGATGGAAGCCGTTGGCGACCGTATCCAACTCGAATTTCACATCCCCTCGCGGGGCATTATCGGATTACGTAACAATATCCTCACGCTTTCGGCAGGCGAAGCCATCATGTCGCACCGGTTTCTGGAATATCAGCCCTATAAAGGCGATATCGAAAAACGTTCCAACGGTTCGATCATCGCCATGGAAACAGGCGCCGCATTTGCCTATGCGCTGGATAAACTGCAAGATCGCGGACGGTTTTTTATTTATCCGGGCGAAAGTATCTACGCAGGACAGGTTGTCGGAGAAAATTCAAAGGAAGGCGATATGGTTGTAAATGTCACAAAGTCGAAAAAGCTGACCAATATGCGTGCGTCGGGCGCCGACGATAAAGTAAAACTGGCGCCTCCTATTATTTTCAGTCTGGAAGAAGCGCTCGAATACATCCGTGAAGACGAGTATGTAGAAATCACTCCGTCGAACATCCGGCTGCGCAAGATCTGTACGGACGAAAACGAACGGAAACGAATGGCCAAAAAATGAACAATAACTAGTAAGCAAGATATAATCCCTTTATTAATATTCTATTAAAACATCACCGATCAATGACGCAGGTTAATAAACCGGAATGTTTTTCGTTTTACAAATAAAAAAAATTATCCAATCATGAGAACAAAAGGTCGTATTATTTTAGTGTGTGTTTTTCTAATCGCTTCTTTGTCCGTATCGGCACAGCAGATAGGAATCAGGGGAGGTGTGAACATGTCGAACGAAATCAAATCGTTCGAGAGAGAAGAAATTAATAATTCTTTCAAATCCGAGAATTTGAACAGTTTTCACGTAGGAGTTGTCTTCCAGTATCATCAAAAAAAGAATCCGGCTTTAGGCTTTGAGGTAGGCGCTCTTTTGGCTCAAAAAGGTTCGGCTTTCAATTATGAAAATGTTGAAGGAGAAAACCTTATCGAAACCATTCAAAAAGGCTATCGCGAAGTGAACTTCATCGAGATACCGCTCAATTTACGGTTCCGATTTTCATTAGGGATTGCGGGCATTTACGGATTTGGCGGCATGTATGGCGCTTATGCTTTGGGCGGGAAAACCGTTGGCGAAGCAACCGATGAAATATCGAAAATGTCTTTCGGCGAATTTTCAGACCGGTTGGATTTCGGTTATTCGTTCGGACTCGGCGTCGAACTGCTCAGGAAACTGCAATTGGGCGCCACTTGGAGCAGAGGTTTGAAAAATACGGCTCAGCCTTCTTCCGAAAATCCGACAGAGCCAACCGATTCAAAATTTAAAGTTTTTTCGGTAAATCTTACTTTTTTATTTTAGACGCCGCGATTTCGCTTCGGAATTAATTACGCCGAATGTTGCGTTTTCACCAAGTCGAGGGGGACGGTTACTACAATCGCCCCTCTGTTTTTTTTGTGCTTTTACAAACGGCGGGAAAGCGCATCCTGCATACACGCATCGTTTTTATATTTTTAAAAGAAAGCGCCGTAATATTGTCTTTTAGTTCGACTTGAATAACAAAAAACGATTTAATTTTGCACCTGTTTTTGGACAGTCGAACAGACTGTTTCTTTTCATTCATTTCAAAACAATCGTCTAATTCAAAATTTTTATGGAAAAGATTCGCATTGCAATCGTAGGTTACGGCAACATCGGAAAAGCCGTACTGGAGGCTGTACAATCCTCACCTGATATGGAAACGGCAGGCATCGTTCGACGTTCTTCGTCGGTACGGAACACCCCAAAGGAACTGAACGGAATAAAGATTGTGACCGACATCGCATCGCTCAATAAAGTCGATGTAGCTATTTTGTGTACGCCAACGAGATGCGTCCCGTCTGTAGCCGACAGTATCCTGAAACGGGGAATCAATACCGTTGACAGCTTCGACATTCACACACGTATTTGGGATTTGCGTCGGGATTTGAACCTCGTTGCACTAAAAAACGGCGCGGTAGCGATTCTCTCGGCAGGTTGGGACCCCGGAAGCGACTCTATCGTGAGAGCGATGCTGGAAGCAATGGCACCCCAAGGAATCACCTACACCAATTTCGGACCCGGAATGAGCATGGGACACACCGTTGCCGTGAAAGCGATCGAAGGTGTCCGGAAAGCGCTGTCGATGACCATTCCGCAGGGAACAAACATTCATCGCCGGATGGTGTATGTCGAATTGGAAAAAGGCTATGATTATGACAAAGTGGCCGACAGCATCAAAGCCGACCCGTATTTCAAACACGATGAAACCCATATTATCGCAGTCGATAACGTCGACAATCTGCTGGATATGGGACACGGTGTAAATATGGTACGCAAAGGCGTTTCGGGCGTTACGCAAAACCAGTTGTTTGAGTTCAACATGAAAATAAACAACCCCGCGCTGACGGCGCAAATCATGGTTGCGTGCGCACGAGCTTCGATGAGAACAAAACCGGGAGCCTATACCATGATCGAAATACCGGTTATCCACATGCTCTACGGCAACGAAGAAGACCTGATACGAAGACTGGTATGAAACTACCTGCAGGCCGTTGAATACCTAATTACTAACATAAATAGATGAATTTATTTTATATTATTTCACATCTAAATGACTATATGATTATGAAAAAATTTAATTTGAGATTTTTGCTTTCAACCGCGACGCTACTGATTGCGGGAGAAGTTTTGTTTGCACAACCGATTGCTTATGAGTCAGCAGTACAATATAACAAATTGACGCAGGTTACTGCTGCTGCCGACTTCCGGATTCCCTCAAAAAACGTGACCGGCGGCCTCAAAACCGCAATGAAAAAAAGGGGATATTCGCCAAAATCAAGTAAAGGATTTTTGGTTTTTGACGGCATTTTGGATATTCAAACGGGCAGCCAAATGAGTTTTATTTTCAAGGTTGACCGTAAAAATAGACAGAAAGACCTGACAACCGTAAATCTGTTCGCCAATGGGCCAACCGTCAACATGGCGGACGTCCGGATGGTGAATACGTTAAAACAGTTTCTTGAAAACATGTATCCTGAAATCAATGCGTACTATTTGGAACAGGACATTGCGGCACAAAAGAAAATACTTGAAAAAGAGCAAAGAGATTATGAAAAACTGATGAAAAACACAGACAACCTGTTGAAACAAAAAGAAAAAATTGAAAGCCGGTTGCAAAAAAATGATGAAAGTATTGCTCTTCAAAAAAATGCACTGGAAAACCAACAGAAAACACTCGACGTATTGACCTCCGGCAAAAGATAACCGACAACGGATACGAATAATGTTTAATAAAGAGGTTGTCTCGAAAGGGACAGCCTCTGTTTTTTAGAAGGAGTTACAGTCGCATCGCGACGCCGTTTCGATAGCCGGTGGATTCATCCGGTGGGTGGAAACCGCAGGCTTCTCCTATTTTTCTTCCGTCCTTACGAAGTTTTTTTTGTCACTGTAAAGAGAAAGAAAAAGATAAAGTAGGAGGGGGAAGTCTCCCCCTAAATTTTCTCTTTATCTCTTTTCAAGGAAGACCGTCGTAGCGAGGGAGAGACTCCCCCCCCCTCCTTCTCTATTTCTTTCTTCAAGGAAGACGACAAGGGCTGAAAGGGTTATTCTTTTTTTAATAGTTAATTTTATTTATATCGCAAAGATGTAAATTCACTTCCAAACCCTTGTCAACCATTTTCTAACAGGCAAATCGTAAAATTTGAGACAAGCCCAAGCGAGTAGAATGCTTCCGAAAAATATCAATAAAGCAAAGTGCCAGGTTTGCGAAATCGGAAATTTGTTTGCTCCAACCCAACCTGTGTAAATGTAAATCAATGGGTAGTGCGTGATGTAAATCGGATATGAAATGTCGCCGAGAAATTTGCATATTTTTGAAGAATATTTGCCTTTCACTTCGCCGCTTGCTCCGAGCCAAACGATAAATGGAAAGAAGAAAATGATTATTAATGAATCGTAAAGCCCATTTACCCAAAGGTGTTCTGCACCGCCGATGCGAGGGATTGAAAACGCAACGATTATCAGTAGACTGCACCAAAGAAAAGCTTTTTTGACTTTGCCTGTTTTTGAAATTCTAAATAGCAAAAGTCCTGCAAAAAACGGATACATCAACCGCGTAAAACCGACGCGCAACTGTGTGCCGTTCAGCGACCAACCGCCGATAATATCGCCGTTCGGACTTGTTATGGCAAAATGAAT
>JAIRTG010000160.1 GCA_031255055.1 Prevotellaceae bacterium | reverse complement strand
ATGAGTGACGAGTGATGAGTGATTAGTGCCGGGTCGTGTCCGGCGGGTCCCCAGCTACCGCACGATTCCATCGTGTGGTATTATGTACTACATAATGACTTGAAACAAGCTTTCAATGTTTTATATTACCGCACGATAGGAATCGTGCGGTAGCGAGGGAGGGTTTAAATAGTGTTTAGTGTTTAATGTTTAATGCAAGTTCGCCATATTTAATCACTAATCACTCATCACTCATCACTAATCACTAATCACTAATCACTAATCACTAATCACTAATCACTCATCACTCATCACTAATCACTAATCACTAATCACTAATCACTAAACACTAATCACTATCTTCGGGGCGTTGCGGGGCAGCGCCCCGCAGAGGGGGTAGCGGAAGACGCCAACGGCGGCTGAAGCGAGGGGGAGACTTCCCCCCCCTAATATTCTTTCTCTTTCTCTTTCCTGAAGGAAGACACCGAAACAGACCAAAGTGAAAGGGGGAGACTCCCCCCCCCCTAAATTTTCGCTTAATCTCCTTTCAAGGAAGACGCCGAAACTGGCCGAAGTGAAAGGGAGACGTCTCCCCTACCCTCTCCAATCATTGTTTGCGAATCACGATCCTGCCGCCTGCCGAATGGCCGACAAATTCGGGAGCGTAATGACACTGAACGGTTGCCATACCGTCGGCAAAATCGCCGGCGTTGTTTGCCCATACTTCGTATTCAAAAACATACGTTCCTTTGGGTAGAAAGTCGAAGAAAAACTGCGTAGAAGCGTCCTTTGTCGTTTTGTAGTACGCCACGCCCTCGCGCCATACCATCCCCGAACGCTGATCGACCGGCTCGAAACAAGCCGCACGTACATCTTTCAACACCACAAATTCCAAATCGCGGTCGGTGGTCACCACCAGTCGTGTGACGATTTTATCGCCTTTGCCGATTGTCGCCTCTTCCGCCGGAAGCATCACCCGCCTGTTCTGCTCACTTTTCTCCACAAACAGTTTTTTCGTCACCGACAGGGCGCCGCCGTGTTGCCGCACCAGGTCTACATCCTGATAATACTGCCAATAGATAGCCCCCCAGCCGATGCCTTCCCCGGTGCGACTGATGCTCACATTTGCCATTCCCGACCGGATATCTTTTCCCGCAATCGTTTCTTTCATATAGCCCGTTCCGGCCTCTTTTGTTTTCGGTTCGAGCGGTTGATTGTTCAGCCTGATGTCCACCCGACTGTCGGTCGAAAGCCAGTCGCCCCCATCATGCAGCAAGGCAAAAATAGCATCTACGGTCGAAACAGGCGAATCCCAACGCTGCGTCTGCTTTTGCCTGAGTAACCAAATCTTCATCTCGTCTACGTCGGCTGTGTTTTGCGTCACCTCGGCAAAAGCCTCCAGAATGGCGGTCTGTACGCCAATCGGACGCTCGTTCCAAAAATAGCCCGCCTTATTTTTTGCCCAATACATGCCCGATTCGTCCGTTTTCAGGGCATTTTCTTTCAGCGACTTCAAAATGTCGTTCGCCAACGTCGTTTTACCGTTCCGGAAAGCAATCAGCGCCGCCGCCGCTTTACCATACAAAGTTGCTTTTGTCCAATAGCGCTCTGCCTGCGCGGTGTAGTACTCGAACGCCTCTTTAGCCGCGTCGTTCACCGGAAGATGTCTGTACTCGGAACGCAGATGGAGGTAGAACCACTGCATGTCGCCGATTGTCATCGTTGTTTTATAATCCTTATTCTGTTTTTTCAACCGGTCGAAGTCGCGGGCAATTTGCATATCGGCGTACTTCAGGGCTTTTTTTATCCAGTCGGCTTCGTACCTGCTTACCGTGTCGCCGGTCATCTTCCGATAGCGGGACATGTTCAGCAAAATCGTATGCGTGATAGAACGGCTTTCGCTCATGCCTTTGAACCAGGAAAAACCACCCGACGGACACTGTAATTGCAACATCTTGTCGAGATATTGCCGACTGTTGTTCGCCTGCATATTCAAATCGAACAACAAGGCGATTCGGCGTTTTTGCTCGCTTTCATCTTTTGCATCCGTCACCCAGGGCGTTTCCTCCAGCAGTATATTTTTCAGTTCCTGATGCTGTTCGAGGTTCGACAGCAGGGCATCGCGCCTACCGCCTCCGCGTTTCCATTGCTCGAAAACCGTTTTGATGCTCGGATTCGAATCGGCAATATATCCGGCCAGACCATTCGTATAATAAGCCGCAAAGTAATCCATTGCATTGTCGCTTTCGGGTGCGGACAGCGTCGGCAGAGACTGTACGGCATACCATACCGGATTGGTCGAAAACTCAAGCGTCAGACTTTTTGAATCGACCTTGTTTGCCTGATTCAACAGACTGGCGAAAGTGAAATCGCGCTCCCGACCGGCACGAACAACCAGCGGCATACTCTCGGTCAACAAGACTTTGTCGGGCAACACGGGGAGATAATGCTGTTCGCCGTCGCTGAAATCACCGGCTGTCGCAACCACTTTTACCGTCACCGGTTCAACATCGGCAAACGCGGACAACTGCCATTCCACCGTTTTTGTCTCACCGGACGCCAGGTCGACCGTTTTTGTTTGACGGTCATTCAACGCAAGCGCCTGTCCGTTTTCGGGATTCATCAATTCAAGACGCACATCGGCCGACAGTGCATTTTCCGTCAGGTTGATCACAGTGGCAACCAGCGTCAATTGATCCGAACGTCGTACAAAACGAGGCATATTCAACTGCACCATCACCTCTTTTTGCGTCACCACTTGCGCCTCCGCCTGTCCGAAATACAAGTCGGGCGTATGCGCCACCATTTTTATATTCCAGCGCGTCAGGCTTTCGGGAACGGTGAAGCTGAATTGTACGTTACCGTTTTCGTCGGTTCGCAATTGCGGATAGAAGAAAGCCGTCTCGTTGAAATTCGTACGGAGTTGTACCGCATTTCCCGCATTGTTTTTTTGCGCAGTTGTCGCCGTCTGTTGTCCGTCGAGAGCGGCATTTTTTTTCATCGTCCGATCCGCGACGTCGGGCGCGTCGTACTGCGATGCCGACTCCATCATCATATCCGTAACGATATTTTCATTTCCCGCACGTACACTCCTCATCAACGTCGACGCTACCGGCAATCCGGCATAATCGCGTCCGATGAACAGTCCGAACCAGTTCAAGCGATCCGATTCAATGCTTTCGCCTACCTGTTCCGCCGTCTCGAAATAACCATACGCCGATTTCGACTCCGACAGAAAAGCGTTCCATGACCTCGAATACGGGATAAACGGACTGTAACCGGGATCGAAATGGCTCCAACTATGTTGATATATCGCATCGAGCGAAGCGTCATACATCCCGATCATCAATTCGGCGAGTAGCTTACCGTCGGCGGTTTCGGGAACGGTCACAGTCCATTCCGCTTTTTCGCCGGGTTGCAGTCTGTCGCGGAAAACGCTCAAAGCGGGCGTCAGCGTTTTGACCGGCGTCTGTTTCTTTATCTGTACCGTCCGGGTAAAAAACCGCTCGTCTTTCATATACGTAAACAGCACATTGACGCCGTCCTGATAACTTTCCTTAAAAGGAATCTTAAAGCTCTTTATTTCATTATTGAGAGTTATCCAACGGCTTTCCAGCACCGTATTTCCGCGCATCACTTCGTAGAGCAAATGCACATTTCCGGCCGAAACGCCGAAACGGATTTCCGCATTTTCGCCCGTTGCGCACACTGTTTTGGGCGTTGTCATCCACACATACGCCTTTACGGGCGGACGCCTGTCGCTTTCGCCGTATAAAATACAATAAGATGTCGATTTCACTTCCTTACCCTGTGCGTCGGACGTTTTCAGCACGATTTTATAATAGCCCGAAGGGAATTTATCCGCAGCTATTTTCAGGTTTTTGTCGTCCGTATTATATTTTCCCGACAACATCCTTTTTGTTTCCTTCAATTGGGATTTATCGTCGATATTTTCCAGGTATTCACCGCCCGTATCCAGCAGGTACACATCATAATCAATCATTGCTCCGACTGTTCTACCGTTCAACGTTTCGGTATGGACGGGTATCGAAAATGCGGTTTGCTTATCCTGTTTTTCGGGGACGGTTGTTACGATAACAAGCGATCTGTCGCCAACCGAGACCGTTTGCACGCCCTGTTGAGTTTCGCCCTTCAGGTCGGTCACATCGACCTGTAGCGTATACGTATAAAACTGTTCATTGAAAAACGTATTTTTCAGATTGGTTCTTTCAGGGACGAAATCGACGGTAAACCGACCGTTCTCATCGCCGACAGCCGTACCGGTTGCAACCGTTTTATCGGGCGACAGCCACCACCGGAACAGACGATGCGAGCGACGAACAATACTATATTTCACCTGTACGTTCATCACCGGATAGCCCGCGTATGCTTTGACAGCGCCGTTAAAGACGACGGTTTCGCCGAAATGCACCTCCTTTTCGGGTTTTTCGACGGTAACTTCAAAGGTCGGACGCTTATATTCCTCCACATAAAAATGCAAGACGCCGCCGTGCGATGTTTTGAGTTGATACGCCCCATTCAGTCCCGATGTCGGCAGCACAAATTCGCCTGCAAAAGAGCCGAATTCATTTGTTGTCACCGTTTTTTTGCCCACTTCAGACCGGTCGGCGCCTGTCAGACGGACTTCGTATTGTTTATTTTTCAACACTTCCTGTTTAAGCGGCAGGAAAGCGATTCCCTTGAAACGTACCGTTTGACCGGGCCGATAGAGCGACCGATCGGTAAACAGCGTAACGGATTCCGTTTCGCGTTGTTCCTCCGAGTTTTGATAATACGAGTACGACGAAGAATTGAAGTATTTATCCTCACCTTTTTCAAAAAAACAGTTCGTCATCCGATAATCGCTATCCCTCAGCAGGAGCAGTCCCTTACCGTCCGAATTCTTTTTATCGACATTTTTATACACATACATCTCTCCGTCCCATTCGGACGAGAGGACAGTCGCCGTAACGTCCCCCACAGGTAGACCTGTTTTTCGGTTCAGGACATACATTTTAGATTCCTTTGCCGAATCGCGTCGCCTGATAACGGCCAAATCGGTCGTCGTAAAAACGCTGTGAGCCTGTTCTTCGGCGACGTTGCTACCTTTTTCCATCACCGAAAACTCGTAAATACCGTAGGCCCCCGTCGGGATACGAAACACCGTGGTTACGCTTTCAAAATTTTCATTAGCCGGCACTTGCAGCACCTTCGCATCCACCTGTCGACGATTCGGATAAGGTCTATATCCGTCATTCCGGTCATTTGCCCGAAAACGTTGATACTCGACCGCATCGGCATCGACGCGATAAATTTTCACCTCAATATTTTGTACATTCCGGCTGGTGATACGCAGTACGAGCGTACTCCACGGCGCAATCACCGATTCATGTTCCACCCCAATTTCCTTTTGGGTAACGGCAGCCAGGACATTCTTCAGGCCATTAATTTTCGTATTTTTCGGGAATTTCCCGACAATTTCCTCCGCCATATCGTACGCCGATTTCCGATAATGTTTTTTATCTTCCGCCGCGCCGTCAAAAGCCGAACAATAGTACCGGGCAAGGGTTTCGACAACCGGAATCACCGCCTCATCATCGGCATACTGTCGACGCATCATCTCCAGCGTTTCCACAAACAGTTCATCTCGTTCTACACTTTCCGACGTTTCCCACACATAATTCAGCCGTTCCAGGTCGGCATAAATCAGGGCAATCGGTCGATCATCGTTCCGATGCCGTACCAGCAATTTTTGATAGACGTCAACAATAGCATTTTCGGCCGACGCCTCATACGCCGCATCCGGTTCGACAGCGACAAATTCACCCACCGGAGCAAAATACCTCTTATCATTCAGCGGATTTTTGACGGTAGCCGCATCCTTCGTCTCTCGCAGTATATCGATCGCACGATACGCCAGAAAGTCATACAGCGCAGGCTGCACCTCATCATTATTTTTACCCTTCACGAGTAAGGTTTCAAACGGCGCGACAGTCATTTTTTGCAGGACATCGCCCTCATTCAGCGACCGTTTCAGTTCCCCGTTAATTTTGTCGAAGAACAAGTTTTTGCTCCATTCGTCGACATTTTCGGGGACGTATCCCACCGTTTGGCTACGCCGTTCGATCGCATACTGCCGACTACCGTAATACATCGCATACAATTCGGCAATCATCGAATGCAGCAACGCTTTTTGTTCGGCTTTATCACACATCCGCATCAGATTTTCAAAATCCCTCAGCAGATCGGGCGCCACGTCCGGATTTTTCTCCAGCTCAAAGCGCATTTTATAAACCGACGCCTTAACGATTTCATCGAATCGGCGCTCCCTTTGCGCCTCCCGTAAAATTTCATCAACCACATTCGCGGCAGATTCCGGCAACTGTTTACCGGCCAATTCGGTTACATTTTCCCACATTTTTTCCCATTTTTCCGGATACCCTACCAATGCGAAAGTCGCCACGGCAACAAGTGCGAACGACAGAAACAAGGTCGTTTTTTTCATTTTTTCAGAATTAGAATCGAGCGAGAAGCCATTTGCAGTCGGATGCAAGCCCCATAGCGGCCTATTTCATCATCCCGCACCAAACATTCTCACGCGGACATTATACATTTATTTAACTATAACTAAGATACGGCGTTTTATAACAATAGCACAAGTCGGTCTATTGTTTTTATATTTTTTTTCTTTTACCGACACAAAAGCTCCTATTTAGCGATTCATGATTCATGATTCGAGATTAAACACGACCAGCTTGCCAATCACTAAACACAAAAAAGAGAAAGAGAATTAGGGGGGGGAAGTCTCCCCCTCGCTCCAGCCCGCCTACGGCGGTCTTCCGCTACCCCCTCTGCGGGGCGCTGCCCCGCAACGCCCCGAAGACAGTGAAGAGTGAAGAATGAAGAATGAAGAATGATTAGTGATTAGTGATTCAACCTTAATAGTATTTAGTGTTTAGTGATTAATCATAGAGAATCCGCACTAATCACTCTTCATTCTTCACTCTTCACTCTTCACTCTTCACTCTTCACTCTTCACTCTTCACTAATCATTATAAACACTGTCTTACGGGGCGTTGCGGGGCAGCGCCCCGCAGAGGGGGTAGCGGAAGACCGCCGTAGGCGGGCTGGAGCGAGGGGGAGACTTCCCCCCCCTAATTCTCTTTCTCCTTTTAGTGATTAGTGATTTGCTGGTTCGTCGTGTTTAATCACTAATCACCAAACACGATTTAATCACTAATCACTAAACACTAATCACTAAACACCACCTACATATCGAGACCTGTTACGGCACGACCACACGATAGATCTCGCTCCACGGCCCATACTTTCCGCGTGTACTCGCCCATCGAAGGACAAAATAGACTATTTTGCTCCGTTGTTCAAAGTCGAACTCCAATTGACACGGCGTACGCAGACTGAAGACCGAATGTATCAATTTTGTCAGATCATTTGTAGGTTCATCCAAGATAGCCCATCTGATTTCCGCGCCGTACACACCGTAAGGTCTGGCCTTATGTCGGCTTTCCCCGTCCACATAATGAATTTCGACAATCGCCGGCGGACGCATCACCACATGAGCCATCGGATAGGTATCCAAGATGCGATGATATTCATAATCCTCCCTGAGTTTACGCTTAGGGAGTCCCATTAAAAGCAGATCTTCGTTGGCGACGTTCCGATTATTTTTCAGATAACCGATATAGAACATCCGATATACCTCTTTCAATCCCCTTTCCACAGTACACAGGGCAGAAGTCTTGACCGGCGTACGTTCACCCGGGTTTTGCCATGCGCGATATGTCTCATTGAGACGGATCAGTTCAGGCAAGAACGCTTCGTCTATCCATTTGCCCTGTTGCGTATCAGAGCCGAGTCCCATACGTTCTCGATAACTCGAAAAGTATTTCCATGTTTGGTTCACCTGTTCGTACAGGTCTGTGTGATTCGTTGGAATCCAGTAACGATGAGAAGACATAAGAATTTAATTTTTTCGTTTGTATGAATTACTCTTTTATTTGTATAACTTATTCTTCCGTTTACGTAGATCACGCTTCCGCTTACGTAGATCACGCTTCCGTTTGTATAACTTACCCTTCCGCTTACGTAGATCACGCTTCCGTTTACGTAGATCACGCTTCCGTTTGTATAACTTACCCTTCCGCTTACGTAGATTACGCTTCCGTTTGTATAACTTACCCTTCCGCTTACGTAGATTACGCTTCCATTTGTATAACTTACCCTTCCGCTTACGTAGATTACGCTTCCATTTGTATAATTTGCTTACTATGTTTACATTACGGTTAACTATATCTGCATTTCAGTCGGCAATAGTTCAATTTTAGGTGACTATAATTCAATTATAGGCGACTATAATTCAATTTTAGGCGACTATAACTCAATTATAGGCGACTATAATTCAATTTTAGGTGACTATAATTCAATTTTAGGCGACTATAATTCGGTTTTAGGCGACTATAATTTAGTTTTGGTTGACTGTAAATTAATTTTACTCACCTATAAATCCATTTCAGTAGACTATAGTTTAATTATAGTTCGCAATACGACAACAAAGATACATACATTTTTTGAACGAGCGTCTGTTACCGCAATATTTTAGTATCGAGAAACAGTTTGGAAGTATAAGACAGACAAATACAAGTAAGAACGACGTAACACTGTCAATAATCGCGAAAATAATAAATCGCTACACCTTGATTATTTAAGAAAAGGTATATTCGCATTAGCGTCCGTTCGTCGAAAGAGATATGTCAACTTGAACAAAAAGCGCAACGAAAAAATAAAACCTGTGAAGCAGTTAGAATAAAGAAGAATATTCTTACACCTGTCACGAAAATATTTCCAATATGCGAATTGAAGGCGACAGCTTGAAATTCACCGTTACAGCGAGCGGATGCGATGGAAATTCATGGATTGCAAAATTAATTACGACAGGAGCCATTGAAAAAACGTCACCTCCACAGAGAACATTTCAACTTTCTTTTGAGAACCCTGAAATATGTAGGGCCATTATCTGCAGAACGTTTTCATTCAATGTTGAATGTCTACGGGTTGAAAATCATCATCAAGTACAACTCAATATCGTCGGGAACGAGATCCTTTATGAGTATGGCGATACCGGTGGTCAGACAAATTGCGATTGGGATGTAATCATCAGTCAAACCGAATACAACCGCGCCCCGAACCATCCCGTCACGATTCTTGATATGAACATTGAAAACAATTGTTTGAAAATCAGATTCGGCGCAAGCGGATGTAGCGGGGATAATTGGACTGTAAAGTTAATTGATTTCTGAAGTGTGGCCGAATCAATGCCCTGTCAAAGAACATTACGACTTTCTCTCAATGACATAGGAGATTGCGATACTTCTTTTCAAAAAGAAATATCTTTTAACATAGAAAACGTACAAATTCAAGGAGACCGTAGTGTTCTGCTTAATATTTTTGGAAAATCAATTCTTTACGAGTATTAAAAATACAGGAACTGTCAGTGGACTTACACCACCAAGTCCGTAATCATGCACGGCGCACAACAAGAAGGCGGAATAAGTTTCCCTATTCCGCCTTCTTGAGGTATTTATTTCATTTATTATTCATCCTTTAGGACGCTTTCA
>JAIRTG010000159.1 GCA_031255055.1 Prevotellaceae bacterium | reverse complement strand
GGGGCAGCGCCCCGGCTTGGGGGGTGCGGCAGACCCCCAACGGGGGGGTGTAGCGGGGGGGGTCCATCCCCCCCCCCCCCCCCAAAAAAAAAAAATTCTCTTTCTGTTTCTGTTTATTCTGTGAAGTGTCTTTTCTCAACGATACAAAATATCATCTTTTTTCTATCGGAATATATTCCGACTTGTTGCCGATGATATTTTTGTATGCCGGACGGATGATTCTCTTGCCTTCAAAATTCAATTCTTCGTTCCGATGGGCGGTCCAGCCGACAATACGCGCCATGGCAAACAACGGGGTGTAGATCTCTTCCGGAAGTCCGAGCATCTCGTAGACGAAGCCGGAGTAAAAATCAATATTACTCGATACGTGTTTGCCGTTGTTTTTCACCCGCGCAAAAACGGCTACCGCACGCTCTTCTAATAGTTCGAGAAAGTCAAACTCGTCCGAACGCCCTTTTTCCTTCGCCAGTTCGCGTGCCAACTTACGCAGCAGTAATGCACGAGGATCCGAAATGGTGTAGACCGCATGACCGATGCCGTAGATCAACCCGGTTTTGTTATAGACCTCTTTGTTCAACATTCGTGTGAAATACCGGTCGATCTCGTCGATGTCTTTCCAGTCGCCGATGTGCTCTTTCAGATGGTTGAACATGTCTACCACCTGAATATTGGCGCCTCCGTGTAAAGGCCCTTTGAGCGAACCGATGCCGGCGGCAATCGAAGAATAGATGTCGGTCATGCTCGACGAGGTGACTCGAACTGTAAATGTGGAATTGTTCCCGCCGCCGTGTTCCGCCTGAAGTATCAATAGTAGATCGAGCGTACGGGCGTCAAGCTGCGTATAGTCCTTTTTCAACATGTATAGAAAATTTTCGGCTATCGACAGGTGTTGATTCGGATGGCGGATGTGTAATGAACGTTCCTTATTGTGATGACGCAGTACGTTGTAGGCATACGCGATGACGGTCGGGAAACGCGAAATCAGCCGAATCGACTGGCGCATCTGGTTTTCCGGAGTCAGGTCGTCGGGCGTTTCGTCGAAATTGTACATGCCGAGTACGCTCCGCGCCAGAATGTTCATGATGTTGCTCCCGCGAAGCTCTAATATACTCATGGTCGTGGCGTGCGACAGCGGCATGTTTTCGTAGATCAATTCGCCGAATTGACTCAGTTCCTCTCTGTCGGGCAGGTAACCCGACAGCAGGAGATAGGTGACTTCTTCAAAACCGAAACGCTTCCGGGTCATGATGCCGTGTACGATGTCTTCGATATCGTATCCGCGATAGAATAGCTTGCCGGGTATCGGTTTTATTCCGGTGTCGGTTCGCTCGTAGCCTACCACGTTCCCTATCTTGGTGAGGCCTACGAGTACTCCCGAGCCGTCTTCGTTTCGGAGACCCCGCTTGACGCCCATTTCTTTGAATAAACCGGTGTCTATTTTCGATGTCGTTTTGATTGTTTCGGCAAGTTTGTATAACAAATATTCTTTTTTCATCTGTGTTGTTTTTTTTAGTGGCGCTTTGGTGGCGCTAAATTAGTACCTGTTCTATCTCGTTTTCCAACGCTTGTTGAAATTGAGACGTAGAGAGATGTTGGCCGTTAGGCATAAAATGCGATAAATCGCTTGTTGCATTTCCGTTCAGGAAACAGTTTTCCATTGCTTTTGTGATCATCGTCGCCGCTTCGTTCCAGCCGATGTGCTCGAGCAGCATGACCGCCGACAATACTAAAGACGACGGATTTGCTTTGTTCTCGCCTGCAATATCGGGAGCGGTTCCGTGTGTTGCTTCAAAAATGGCGTGTCCGCTCTGATAGTTGATATTCGCGCCGGGCGAAATGCCGATGCCGCCAACCATGGCCGCCAACTGGTCGGAAATATAATCGCCGTTCAGGTTGAGCGTCGCTATGACGGAATAGGCTTCGGGTTTCAATAGCGTATTTTGTAAGAATGCGTCGGCGAGCACGTCCCTGATAATCACTTTGCCCGATTGTTGGGCGTTTTCAAGCCTTTCGTTTGCCTTTTCCCGGCCTTCGGAAGCGACCGTTTGTTCGAACTCCGTCATGGTAAATACCCTGTCGCCGAAGGCTTCCCGGGCAAGTTCGTATCCCCATCTTTTGAATCCGCCTTCGGTAAACTTCATGATGTTTCCCTTATGTACCAGTGTCACGCTCGGCAGTTTGTTTTCCAAAGCGTAGAGGATGGCCGATTCGACCAAACGTTTCGTACCCTCTTCCGAAACAGGTTTTACTCCGAAGGCCGATGTTTGCGGAAAGCGGATCTTTTCGACGTGCATTTCGTTGCAAAGGAAAGTGAGGAATTTGTCCGCTTCGGGCGTACCTTTGTCCCATTCTATTCCTGCATAAATATCTTCGGTGTTTTCTCTGAAAACGGTCATGTCTACTTTCTCCGGATGTTTGACGGGCGACGATATGCCTTTGAACCACCGAATGGGACGGACACAGGCATACAGATCGAGCGTTTGTCGCAGGGCGACATTGATGGAGCGGATGCCTCCGCCGACAGGTGTTGTCAACGGGCCTTTTATGCCGATCAAATAATCGTCGAAAGCTTTCACTGTTGCGTCCGGAAGCCATTCTCCGGTTGCCTTAAACGATTTCTCGCCTGCCGACACTTCTTTCCAAACAATGGAACGTTTTCCCCGGTAGGCCTTTTTCACCGCCGCGTCGACGGTCTTTTGCATCGCGGGCGTAATCTCGACGCCGATGCCGTCGCCTGTGATAAAGGGGACGACAAGATGGTCGGGGACTGTTGGTTTTCCGTTGTAAATCCGCCATTTTTCTCTATTCATCTTTTTTGTGTTTTAAGATTTGTGTCTTGCGTTGTAATTCAATGCGGAGCCGGCTTTGAGCCATTCGATCTGCACGCTGTTGTAGGTATGAGCGGTGTCGAAACATTCTTTACTGCCGTCGGTATGCGTCAATCCGACTTTTAGCGGTATTTGCGGCGCCAGCTCCGCCAAATTGAGGATACTGATTTTATCGTCTTCTCGGATGCGGTCATAATCGTCCGGGTCGATGAATGTGAGCGCCAGTATGCCCTGTTTTTTCAGGTTTGTTTCGTGGATCCGTGCGAACGATTTTGCTAAAATGACGTTCACCCGAAGGAATCGCGGTTCCATCGCGGCATGTTCTCGCGACGAGCCTTCGCCGTAGTTATCTTCCGCAACAACGACCGACGAAACGCCTTTCGACTTATAGCTTTTGGCTACAGCCGATACGGCATTATAGGTGTTGTCGAATTGATTTTTGATCGAGTTCGTTTTACCGTTGAACACGTTCACAGCGCCCATCAACAAGTTGTCCGATATATTTTCGAGATGTCCTCTGAAGCGTAGCCATGCGCCGGCCATCGAGATATGGTCGGTTGTACATTTGCCTTTCACTTTGATCAACAGCGGCATATCGGAAAAATCTTTTTCGTCCGCCGGTTCGAAAGTCCGTAACGCCTGCAATCGTTGCGAATCGGGTGCGATGATCACCTTTTGGGTCTTTCCGGTAGGGAGTACAAACCCCTTATCCGATCGGGCGAAGCCTTCCGGCGGAAATTTACGACCATTCGGAGGGTCGAGCATCACCCATTCGCCTTTCTTATTTTTCAATTTGTCCGTCAGCGGGTTGAACGACAATGAACCGGCGATTGCCAACGCCATTGTGATTTCGGGCGATGCAACAAACGCATGTGTATTCGGATTACCGTCGGCACGTTTGGCGAAATTCCGGTTAAACGAGTGTACGATTGTATTCGGACGCATATCATCGTCGGTCATCCGTTTCCACTGACCGATACACGGCCCGCAGGCATTCGCCATGATGACTGCACCGGCATTTTGCAGCGTTTCGACCGATTCGGTTTGCGCGATTGTTGCCGAACCCGGATTGACAATCAATTCGGCTTCGATTGTCAATTCTTTATCCCTCACTTGCCGCGCCAACGACGCCACCCTGTCCAAATCCTGGTAGGAAGAATTGGTACAGGAGCCGATCAGTCCCACTTCCACCTTGTCGGGATAGCCTTTTTGTCGTACTTTTTCGGCCAGTTCTGCCACCGGCGTCGCCGCATCGGGTGTAAACGGCCCGTTGACGTATGGCGTCAACGCAGACAGATCTATTTCGACCATGCGGTCGTAGTACTTTTGAGGATTTTTCAACACCTCATCGTCCGCTCTCAGGTGCATTTTCACCCTTTCCGTCCTATCCGCCGTATCGCCTCTACCCGTCGCTTTGAGGTAGAGGTACATTTCCCGGTCGTACGGAAAAACGGACGCTGTCGCACCCACTTCGGCGCCCATATTGCAGATAGTCGCCTTTCCGGTAGCCGAAATTGTAGTTGTTCCTTCTCCCCAGTACTCCAGTACGGCGTTTGTAGCCCCTTTTGTCGTGAGGATGCCGGCCAGTTGCAGCACAACATCTTTAGGCGAGGTCCATCCCGACAGTTGCCCCGTCAGTTTCACGCCGATGATGCGAGGCATTTTCAATTCCCACTCCATACCGGTCATGACATCGACAGCATCGGCGCCGCCCGCACCGATTGCAATCATACCCATACCGCCTGCATTCGGCGTATGAGAATCGGTTCCGATCATCATACCGCCGGGGAAGGCATAATTTTCCAGGACAACCTGATGAATGATTCCCGCACCCGGTTTCCAAAACACGATACCGTATTTATCGCAGGCGCTTTGCAGGAAATCGTATACTTCCCGATTATCGATCTTTGCGGATTTCAAATCGGGACAGGCTCCCAATCGGGCTTCTATCAGGTGGTCGCAATGTACGGATGTGGGTACGGCCGACGTTTTTTTCCCCGCGATCATAAATTGCAGCATCGCCATTTGGGCGGTAGCGTCCTGCATGGCCACCCTGTCGGGTCTAAAAGTCACATAGTCGACGCCTCTTCGGTATTCCCTGACATTCTCCTTGTCATACAGGTGGCTATAGAGGATTTTTTCGGTCAGCGTGAGCGGTTTATTCACAACCGATTTCACCCTTTCGACCCGTCGGTTAACATTCAAATAATAATCTTTCATCGTCTTCATACAGCTATTGATTGATATAATTACAAATTCAGCCGAAAGGCAAAATAATGATTTTTCCGTCATCAGCGCCGTCGACCGATCTTTGCTCACCTGTTTACCCGTGTTTTTCTTATCTTTTACGTTAAAAAATGTAGTGCATTATAAGGAACCATTACACCGCGCTGCTTAGCGCTTCGTGATTTATCACAACGAAAGAGAAAGAATATTAGGAGGGGGAAGTCTCCCCCTCGCTTCAGCCGCCTACGGCGTCTTCCGCTACCCCCTCTGCGGGGCGCTGCCCCGCAACGCCCCGTAAGACAGTGTTTATAGTGATTCGTGTTTAGTGATTAGTGATTAGTGATTAGTGATTAGTGATTAGTGATTAGTGATTAGTGATTAGTGATTAGTGATTAGTGATTAGTGATTAGTGATTAGTGATTAGTGAT
>JAIRTG010000130.1 GCA_031255055.1 Prevotellaceae bacterium | reverse complement strand
CTTCGGAGCACTTCTTTAATCGTATTCGACATCGGCATATAACGTGTCCACATTGCCTCCGCAATAAAGACCCTTTTTTCTCTTGCTATTCGGATTAACTCTTCCGCCTGCCAAGCTGTTGCCGTAAACGCTTTTTCGCATAAAACGGGTTTATTCTTCAACAAGCATTGTCGTGCTTCATCGTAATGATTGGAATGAGGTGTAGCAATATACACCAAATCAATATCCTTGTCATCAAGCATCTTGTCGACAGCATCAAACTGTTTTTGTATATGTCGGCTTTCGGCAAATTGCCGCGCCTTTTCCATTGTGCGGGAAACAACGGCATATATCTCTACATTCGCTATTTCTTCGACTGTAATCGCCATTTTTTCGGCAATCCAGCCTGTACCGATTATTGCAATTTTAAATGAAGACATTTTTATATTTATACGTTATTATCTTACCTTTTTTGAATACTTGTCGAATAAAACACGTTATTATCTTACTTTTTTGAATACTTGTCGAATAAAAATATTCTCAAAAAAATTTATTTTGGGGAGAATAACCGGATAGATTAAACTCCCCAAAACGTCGAAAATGAGTGTACAATCTTTAATAAACACGTTTTATAGCGATGAATCCATTCGCTTTAATCATATCGCCGTCCCGGCGATAGTTTTTATTTTTCCGTCGTCATCATAATCCAGTTCCACTACTTTCAGGCTGCGCAACCATGTTTTGCCTCCCGAAGGCACGCTGTCGTGATGAAACAGATACCATTTTCCCTTAAATTCGACAACGGCATGATGCGTCGTCCATCCCACCACCGGCGTAAGTATCACGCCCTGATAGACAAACGGCCCGTACGGGTTATCGCCTACGGCATAACACAATGTGTGGTGATCGCCTGTTGAGTATGAGAAATAATACTTCCCTTTGTACCTGTGCATCCACGACGCTTCAAAGAACCGGTGCGGATTGTCGGCCGTCAACGGATTTCCGGCTGCGTCTACGATGGACACATCGCGCGGCTCTTCTGCAAATTCGAGCATATCGTCGCGCAGTTTCACCACTTTCGGACAAAGCGCCGGTTCGTTTCCCGTCGGAAGAACGGCGCTCTCCAGCGCTTTGTTGTGGCGATAGCGCTGCAACTGTCCGCCCCACAAACCGCCGAAGTACATATAATACACGCCGTTGTCGCAAAGAACGGCCGGGTCGATACTGTAGCTGCCTCTCATCGGGTGTTCCTGCGGAATGAAGGGACCTTCGGGTCTGTCGCCGACGGCAACGCCGATGCGGAATATATCGTTCTTGTCTTTCAGCGGGAAATACATATAGTAACGTCCGTCTTTCTCGGCCACGTCGCAGTCCCACAGTTGGCGTCCCGCCCATAGAATGTCTTTCGTATCGAGTACCACGCCGTGGTCGGTCACAGCGCCGGTTTCGACGTCGTCCATCGAAAAAACATGGTAATCTTTCATATCGAAATGATCGCCGTTATCGTTTTCTTCGATACCGCTTTCGCGGTCGTGCGACGGATAAATATAGAGTTTTCCCTGAAAAACGTGTACGGCCGGGTCTGCCATATAATCGTTCGGAACCAAATATTTCGGTATTTTCATCTTTCTATTTTTTTATTGTTTTTATTCTTTTACCGCTTCGAGCAGTTTTTCTACAATCGGTTTGGGCTGATGGTTGCGGTCGAAGAGCAAGGGATAGTCGGTTCGTCCAGGCATCGGCCAGTTATTTTTCCATGAATCGGCATCGGAGATGCCCCACGTTGTTACACGTGCAATTTTATCGCTATGTTTGATAAACAGGCGGAAGAAGTCCATATACCGGTTTTCCCAAGCCTGTTCCACATCCGGCGGCAGTCCGTCGACGTATGGATTCATTTCCTGCCGGTATTCAACACTTGTTGCCACATCGGCTCCGACATCTTGTCGCGGGTTGGGCAGGACGCTCAGATCTAGTTCGGTAATCATCACCTTGACGCCAAGTTCGGAAAACGCAATCAGGCTTTTTTCAAACTCTTCCACCGAAGGATATTCCATACTCATATGCCCCTGCATACCTATTCCGTCGATACGGAGGCCTTCATCCCGTATAGATTTCACGAGTGCGATCACGCTGTTGCGACGACCGTGGTTGGCCATCGAATAGTCGTTGTAGTACAGTTCGGCGTCGGGGTCGGCTTCGTGGGCAAACCGGAACGCCAACTTTACAAAATCTTCTCCGACAATCCGATAAAACTTACTGTTACGCCATGAGCCGTCGTCCAGTATAGCTTCATTCACCACATCCCATCCCTTGACGCGCCCTTTGTAACGTTGCACGACGGTTGTTATGTGCTTTCTCATCCGTTCGATCATGACTTCACGCGAGACGTCGTTTCCTTCGCTGTCGCTGAAAAACCAGTCGGGCGCTTGGGAATGCCAAATCAGCGTATGTCCGGTGATGTACATGTTGTTGGCTTCGCCGAGGGCTACAAACCGGTCGGCGTCGTCGAAATAGAACTTGTCTTCGTCGGGTTGCAGGAACATGCTTTTCATACAATTTTCGGCCACAATTGCGTTGAATTGCGTTTTCAATAGTTCGATCGCTTCGGGGTCTTCACCCGAAATTTGCGTCAGATTGATCGCCGCGCCGAAATAGAATTTATCCTTAAAGGCATCTTTCAAACCTGCGGGCTGTTCTGCCTTTTTAGAACAGGCCGAGAGGGCAAGGCCCATCATCACAGTTGTTAAAAAAATTTTTACGTTCATACGGATATTATTTATGTTATTTATCAATGGTTAATTAGCGTTATTATCGGTTTGGAGGTAGCGTTGTTCAATTTCCCGGTTAATGTTATCGATAACATCATCTTCCAGTTCATATTTGGAGATGATGAACATAGCCAGCAGCAGCAGTATGGCCGGCATGATAGCCACGAGCCACAGGATGCCCTGTTGGGCGAACGGGGACTGTGTTACGGCGTTTTTTTCGTCGAAGCCGACGAATGCCAGTACGAATCCGGGTACAACGCCTCCCAGTGCCATTCCGGCCTTAAAGAAAATGCCTGTCAGGGCGTTTACGATACCCGAAATTCGTCGTCCGGTAGTATATTCGCCATACGAAATCACTTCCGGCACCAGCGCCCACATATAGCCGGTGGCGACGATGACGCCGGTCGATTTTACAAATTGGGCAACGAGTACCAGCCAAACCTGCGTTTTGAGCGCCGGAATGACCGAAATAGCATAGAGCATCCCCATGCCCAGTATGCCGACGGAAAGGAAGAGATAGAACAGTTGTTTTTTTCCGACGGCACGTTTTATGGCCGGTATCATCGGCATAAAAATGAATGCGGGAATAGAACCGAGCGCTGCAAAATAGGGCAGTTGGTCGGGGGCGTGGACGTTGTATATCATATAGTAGGATCCGGCGGCGTTACCGATGGCCATCATGGCGAAAGCGGTAATAAAAAAGAATGCCAGTATACGCAGGGGTCGATTATGTTTAAATTCCATCCATAAATCGGACACTTTCACCTGTTTGGTTTCCTTGCTATCCATCACCACCTGTTCTTTCGTCTGCGAGTAGCAGAAGATCAGCAGGGCCAGTCCGGCGAGTGCGTAAACGGTCATGGTGATAAACCACGCATTTCCCGATTCCACCGCATTTATTTTGCCGTCCGGAGAGAGCGTTTTTACAATTACGGGGATACCGTATGCCACCGCCAGACCGCCCAGATTTGCCAAAAACATACGGGTAGAGGTCAGTTTGGTAATTTCGTCGGTATCTCGGGTGAGCGACGCATTCAGTGCGCCGTATGGCACATTGACCAGTGTGTAGCACATCGACAGGCCTACATAGGTGATATAGGCATAGAGCAACGAGCCGGAGAATCCGTTCCAGAAACAGAGGACAGCAAATCCGGTAAGCGGGATACCGCCCAGCACCAGATACGACCGATATTTCCCCATTTTGGGATTTTTCTTATCGACAAACGCTCCGATGAGCGGGTCCCAGATAACGTCGACCAGTCGGACAATCAGAAACATCACAGCAGCAGTTGCAGCCGGGAGGCCGTAGACATTTGTATAAAAGATGAGCAGATATTGCGCCACAGTTTGATAGATAAGGTTCTGAGCCAGATCGCCCGAACCGAAACCGATACGCTGTATCCACGACAATTTGTAGAAGCCTTTCGCTCCGACGGTAGATGACAAGGTTGATTTCATGACAAAACAAGTGTTAATTGAGTATATAATTAGTAATAGTAATAGCGGTATAGCGGTCACATCGACAGGCGTCGTATACGGCATTATTTTGTTACATTTTAAATTCCACGAAAGTACATCTTTTCATCGGAACGTCTCTTTTCATTTTGTAGCAACAGTTATGCTCGATGTAACATACTGTTGAGCGTACGTTACAATTGTTATCGTTTTTGTAACATACTGTTTAATCTTTAGCGATTAGTGGTTAATAATTAGTTATTCGCCTGCCATATAGAATTGAGAGACGCGCACAATAAAGGTTGAAACACAAAGCACAAAACACAACCGACGGTCATCCTTAAAAGAAGAGAAAGAGAATTAGGAGGGGGGAAGTCTCCCCCTCGCTTCAGCCCGCCGTTGGCGGTCTTCCGCTACCCCCTCTGCGGGGCGCTGCCCCGCAACGCCCCGTAAGACAGTGTTTATAGTGATTAGTGATTAGTGATTAGTGATTAGTGATTAGTGATTAGTGATTAGTGAT
>JAIRTG010000115.1 GCA_031255055.1 Prevotellaceae bacterium | reverse complement strand
CGCCCGAATCTTCTGGCATTGATAATCAGGTTTGCCGACTTTACCCCTATTCCCGGCACCCGGAGTATCATTTCATAATCGGCTTTGTTTATATCAACCGGAAAACTTTCGGGATGACGCAATGCCCAAGCCAGCTTCGGGTCGATTTCCAAGTCCAGATCGGGATAGTTTTCGTCAACAATTTCATTTATGTTGAATTTATAAAAACGCATAAGCCAATCGGCCTGATACAAGCGGTTTTCGCGCACCAAAGGAGCCTGTTTCAACGCCGGAAGGCGATTGTCATACTCATTCACAGGAATAAAACCGGAGTAATACACCCTTTTCATGCTCGGTCGGGAATAAAGTTGAGATGCCGTGTGTAATATGGTTTTATCCGAATCGTCCGTGGCGCCAATAATCATTTGCGTGCTTTGTCCCGAAGGCGAAAAACGCGGCGCCGACTTGAATTTAAACCGTTCTTCTTTGCTTTGCAATACCCCTTGCTGGATATATTTCATCGGTTCATACACGCTTTTATGGTCTTTTTCGGGCGCCAGCATTTTCAAATTTTGTTCCGTTGCTATTTCGATGTTCACGCTCAATCTGTCGGCATACAGTCCCGCTTCCCGCACCAGTCCCGCGCTTGTTCCGGGAATGCTTTTCATGTGGATATAACCGTTGTACCGGTGCACCGTCCGAAGTTCTTTGATGACTTTCACCATCCGTTCCATCGTATAATCCGGATTATTGATTACGCCGGAACTCAAAAAAAGCCCTTCAATATAATTGCGGCGATAAAATTCTATTGTAAGCTCTATCAGTTCCTGCGGCGTGAACGCGGCCCTTTTAATATCATTGCTTTTCCGGTTGACGCAATAGGCGCAATCATACATACAATGATTTGTCAGCATAATTTTCAACAAAGAAACACATCGTCCGTCATCCGCAAAACTATGGCATATCCCCCAGCCCGAAGCGCTTCCGAGAGCGCCGGGTTTTCCGTCTCTCGAAGTACCGCTTGATGAGCAGGAGACATCATATTTCGCCGATTCGGCAAGAATTTTCAGTTTTTGAAGAACGGTTTCTTTCATTTTTATTGGATTTGTGCGAACAAAGAAAGGGAATACAAGCGAAACCACATAATTTTATTCCGGTTAATCGGCACGCTGTTGAAAAGTTTTTTCAAATAAAAAAGAGAGATTCTCTTCCGAAAATCTCTCTGATAAACGATTGAAATCCTGTGATTATTCTTCGGTGCTCAAGCCCAATTCCTGACTGATCGCATTAAATTTATCATCCATCTGCAAACGATAGTACAGCGAACGCAACGTCATTTTGGTTTCCCTGTCGTCGGGCGACAGTTCGGCCGCTTTTTCAAAATAAGGCAGAGATTCTTTGAATGTCTGATCCGCTTTCGTTTTTTCCGCATTATATAACTGGGTATCGGAAACGTTGGACGCTTCATCGAGCAACGCCACTGCACGATTGTAATACAACCGGCCAATACCAATCATCGGATCGGGATAATCGGCTTTCATTTCCAGCGCTTTTTCATAGGCAGCTTTCGATTCCTCCATTTTGCCGCTCTGTTCCAGCAAGAAACCTTGCAAAAAGCAATACTGAGGAACGTCAGGCTCCAATGCAATAGCGCTGTTCAGATAGCGTGCAGCCGATTCATTGTCTCCTTTTTGGAAATAATGATTAATCAATAATTGCACAAAAACCGGTTCTGCCGGAAATTTTTTAAACCCTTCCTCCAGCGTAGTGATATAGTTGGCGGTGTCCTTTACAGTGGCGTATTCTTCTGCCAACACCTGATAGACCAATTCCGGTCTGAAAGTTCCGGTTTTGGCTTCATTGAGCAAGCGAATTGCTTTTTCGTGCCGCTCTAATAACAAGGCGCTGTAGCCGGCAAAGTACTGTATTTGATAATACGTTGTGTCCGGCGCGATTTCGTTGTTCATCATCGGCATTTTCGGAATCGAAAGAAATGCGTCAAATGCGTCCAATGCGTCGGCATACTTTTTTTCGTCGAAAAGATACGCGCCATATCCCAACAGATGCTGCGAAGTCTCATACATGTCTTTCAAGTTGGCTTTGATCTCTTTTCCGAATCTTGGTTTTATTTTTCCTTTTGCATCAGGCAAGTGGTCGATGCTGTCGGCAATCAAAAAATAGCGATACGCTTCCATGAGCGCTTTGCCTTTTACATTCTGATCATACTGTTCTCCAACAAAAGCCTTTTTGTACAGGTTGGCACTTTGTTGATAACCTATCAGGCCTGCGGTGTACCATGTTCTGGCATCATCTTTAGTTGTCGGATCATTCAGCGCGTCTTTGATTAACTCCCGCGCTTGATCATAATCTCCATCTTCTGTCAAAGCAATGTTTCTTGCTTTACCTACATTAGCTTTCTGGGCATAACCAAATGTGAAGCTAAGTAATACGAGTAATGACACAATAGTTTTTTTCATGACAAATAATTTGTTTTTCGTTTTTACTTATTTTACTATTTTAATTTGTTTTTAATCTTCTGTTTCATTAGGTGTTTCTGCTTGGTTATTTTCGGTTGGAGCCGGCACTATTATTTCTTCATCTGTTTCAGACTCGACTTTACAAACCGATGCGATTTCGTCATTCCGTTTTTCCAGATTTATCAGTCGGACTCCCTGCGTAGCACGCCCCATAACACGGATACCGGCGACTTTCAACCGGATGGCAATGCCCGATTTATTTATAATCATCAGGTCGTTATCGTCGTTCACGCTTTTGATCGCTACCAACTTACCTGTTTTTTCGGTTATATTCATCGTTTTCACTCCTTTTCCACCACGATTTGTCACGCGATATACAGGAATGGTGTTTCCGTTTTCATCCAACACTCTTTCGCCGTTTTCGTTCATTTCATCAAGCCATGTACGTTTACCGTAGCCCTGCTGCGATACGACCAAAACCGTGTCTTTGGTGTTATTTTCGATACAAATCATGCCGACAACTTCGTCCTGACCCTCGTCGTCGAGCGTCATACCCCGTACGCCTGTTGCTGTTCGTCCCATTGTGCGGACTTTTGATTCGTGAAACCTGATTGCCCTCCCGTTTCTGTTGGCAATCACAATGTGGGTATCACCGTTTGTTAAACGAACCTGTATCACTTGGTCGTCTTCACGAATGGTGATCGCGCTTACCCCATTCTGACGGGGGTGTGAATAGGCTTCCAGTTTCGTCTTCTTGATAATGCCGTTTTTGGTACAGAAAATCAGGTAATGCGAGTTGATATATTCCTGATCGGTCAGCAGGCCTTCCACCCTGATAAAAGCGTTTACTTTATCATCAGTCCCGATATTCAACAGGTTCTGGATGGCTCGTCCCTTCGACTGTTTCGTTCCTTCGGGAATTTCATACACTTTCAGCCAGTAACATCTTCCCTTTTGGGTGAAGAACAGCATCGTGTTGTGCATTGATGCCGGATAGATGTGTTCGATAAAATCTTCGTCTCTCGAATCGCTTCCTTTTGAGCCGACTCCTCCTCTGCCTTGCGCTCGAAATTCTGTCAGCGGCGTTCTTTTTATATACCCCAAATGCGAGATCGTAATAATCATATCGTCATCGGCATAAAAGTCTTCGGGATTAAATTCTTCCGAAGCATACACAATATCGGTACGTCTTTCGTCGCCGTATTTTTCTTTCACTTCGAGCAATTCGTCTTTGATAATCGCCATCCGGAGTTCAACCTTTCCCAAGATTTCTTTCAAGTGTTCAATCTGTTCCAACAGTTCCTTGTACTCGGCACGCAATTTATCCTGCTCCATGCCCGTCAGTTGTCGCAATCTCATTTCGACAACCGCTCTTGCCTGTACTACCGACAAGCCAAAACGTTCCATCAGACGTGTGCGGGCTTCTTCGGGTGTTTTTGAATTACGGATGATTTGAATCGCCTCGTCCAGATTATTGAGGATAATCATAAAACCTTCGAGCAAATGTGCTTTCTCTTCTGCTTTTGCCAGTTCAAATTCGGTTCTTCTTGTCACAACTTCGTGACGGTGTTCCACAAAATAGCGTATCAAATCTTTCAGGTTCAACAGTCGCGGACGACCATGCACCAATGCAATGTTATTGACGCTGAACGAAGATTGCAGGGCGGTAAATTTGAATAGCTTGTTGAGGACAACGCTCGAATTGGCGTCGCGTTTTATATCAATAACGATGCGCATTCCTTCGCGGTCGGATTCGTCATTGATGTGGGAGATGCCATCGATCTTTTTTTCTTCGACCAGCGCAACCACCGATTTTATCAGTTCTGCTTTGTTGACTTGATACGGAATTTCGTTGACGATTATTTTTTCCCGGCCCGAAGCGTCGGTTTCTATTTCTACTTTTGAGCGGATGATAATTCGACCCCGACCTGTTTCAAAAGCCTCTTTCACGCCGGCATAGCCGTAAATGGCGCCGCCTGTCGGGAAATCGGGCGCTTTAATCACTTTCACCAGTTCGGCGATACCTATTTCTCTGTCGTCGATATATGCAATGATCGCGTCGATCGTATCCGACAAGTTGTGTGGGGGCATATTTGTTGCCATTCCCACCGCAATTCCCGACGAACCGTTTATCAATAAATTGGGTAAACGACTGGGCAGTACAACAGGTTCCTGTAGTGTGTCGTCGAAATTATTTTGAAAGTCAACCGTATTTTTTTCAATATCTACCAGCATTTCTTCGGCCAGTCCTTGCAGGCGGGCTTCGGTGTAACGCATTGCGGCGGGACTGTCGCCGTCCACAGAACCGAAATTGCCTTGTCCGTCGACCAGCGGATAGCGCATCGCCCATGGCTGAGCCAAGCGTACCAGCGTTCCGTAAATAGAAGAATCGCCGTGCGGGTGATATTTTCCCATCACATCGCCGACGGTTCTTGCTGATTTTTTATGTGGTTTATCCGAGTTATTTCCAAGTTCATTCATCCCGAAGAGTACCCGTCTGTGTACAGGTTTAAATCCGTCCCTGACGTCGGGAAGTGCACGGGAAACAATTACCGACATGGAGTAGTCGATATACGAAGATTTCATTTCTTCGTCGATATTTACTTTTATAATTCTGTCTTGTTCAATCATCTAATCGTGTTTTTATTTTATCTCGAAAAATCGTGCTAAAGTACAAAAAAAGCTCCTATTTACCAATGATTGAACAAGTTTTTTCAGTTGAAAACGCCCGAACAATCGCAATGAAAACCCCTGATGTCAATCGTGCGACACGCATCATACGCCGCCGATCGCCCGGCGCGAATCACATGATACGAAACACTAATCGCTAATTTGGCATTATCGTTTGATGCCTGAGAAGACAATGTCGACAATGCTGTCTTTGTATTTTTCAAAAACACGACTGATGTTTTGGCGAATATAGGGGACTTCCAATCCCTTGATGGAGTATAACAGCATCATCGCCGACAGGTCGATATTCAGGGGTTTGAAGATTCTTTTCCTGACGCCTTCGGTCAGTATTTCGCCGATAAGTTTTATTTCTTTGTAGTCTATTTTACGGCGGGTGCGTTCCACTTCGTAGATGTCTCTGAAGAAGTCGGCGCGTAGAGAGCCGTTTCTTGTGACCGCCCATTTCACAGCGTCGAGGTGTGTCAGGATATGTTTTCTCAGTTTTACGTCCGGCTCTGTTTTTTCTTCCGAGACGAGTTGCAGTTTATCAAAGATTTTCATCAATTCGTTGTCGATAACAGCTTTGTAGATTTCATCTTTGCTTTTGAAATAGGTGTATAAAGTACGTCTTCCTCTTTTTGAGGCTTCGGCAATATCGTTCATGGTAACGCCGTTCTTACCACGCTCTGCAAATAGATTCCGTGCTACTTCTATCAGTCTTTTGCGTGTCGTTATTATTTTTTTCGACATTCGTTTTATCATTTTTCCGATTGTATATCCGTTATATATCCGTTGTATGTCCGTATCCGTTGTCTGTCGAAAGTACCATTTTTCCGACAATCATTTTTTATGCCGTCACAGGTGGACGGCGCGACGCTCTCTGATAATCATCAGCGCCTCTTCCTTTATGTTTTCGGGCAGGAGGATATTCCTCAACTGCAAACTTTTCAGCCAGCCTGCGACGTCGCTCTCTTTCAGGGTATAAAAAACATCTTCCAACAGCCTGATTTGCTCGACGGTGAAAAATGCGGGATTTGTATTTGCCATCTCATCCAATTCTTCATCGTCATAATAGACGATTTTGCTACTATTGTTGAGCAAGGTTTCCCGTTCGCACACCGCGTGAGCGCCGCAACAGCCGGCGTCAACATCGGTAACGGACGGTTCTTCGGCAGACATGTTTTTCCTGTTCAAAGCAACGACAACAGCCGACAAAAACACCGCAACAATCAATAATAAAATAAGAATAAACATCTGTTGTGTGAAGAAATGAGATTCAACGATTTTTATAGCCTGCGACTAAAACGATTTCCGTTCAAAAGGCAAAAACTATTTTCGCACACAAAGTTAATTATTTAATGACTATTTTTATTTATTTTTGTGGGTCGAAATATAATAGAACGCCTTTTTTTTAGTTTTTATTAAGTAAGAAATTTTACCGTTCGGCGTTTATTTGAAAACTCGGGCACAACACATTTTACGCTTGTCAAATAATAACTTAGCACACAAATCCTTTTGAAAAAATACTGCTTACATTCGATTTTCTCACTTGTTTTGCTGTCGGCTCTAACAAGTTGTTCCACACAGAAAAACACTTGGCTGTCGCGTAAATACAATTCGACCACAGCTCGTTACAACATCAATTTTAACGGAAGAGAAAGCTATCTGAAAGGCCTCAAAGCCCTGCAAAATGCACATCAGGAAGATTACACCCACATCATTCCGATGTACCCTGTCAGCAATCACGAGATTGTCAATTCGGCGTCGACCGACATGGACAGGACAATCGAAAAATCGAGAAAAGCCATCAAACTGCGTTCCATCAAACAAAAGCCAAAACGCAATCTGCAAAAATGGACCAATCCCCAATACCGCGCTTTCTATAACCAGCAAGAATTCAATCCGATGATAAAAGAAGCATGGCTGCTGCTCGGACAGGCCGAATTTCACAAAGGCGATTTTATCGGCGCCATCGGCACGTTCGGCTACATCGAACGCCATTATGCCGACGACAACGACATCGTAGCCCAATGTCGGTTGTGGAAAGCACGCGCCTACGGAGAATTGGACTGGTATTACGACGCCGACCAAATCATCCGGAGCATCAGTCAGGAAGAACTGAAATATGCCACAACAGGCCTGCTGGCCTCCGTCACAGCCGATGTTTTACTGAAACAGAAACAATACAAAGACGCAATACCCTATCTCGAACTGGCATTGTCGAGAGAAAAAGACAAGTATCAAAAACGGCGTTTCACCTACCTGCTCGCGCAATTGTACAAAGAAACAGGAGAGAACAAAGCGGCATACGAACGATACAAATCCATCATCAGAAAAAATCCGCCCTACGAAATGGAATTCAACGCCCGCATTGCGATGACACAACTCGGACAGCAAAGCCAAAAAGAAGTACTGAAAATGCTGCGGAAAATGGCCCGGAACTCCAAAAATAAAGACTACCTGGATCAACTATACTACGCCGTCGGCAACATCCACCTGAACAACAACGACACCGTCAATGCGATAGCAAATTTTGTGCTGTCGGCCGAAAAAAGTACGCGCAACGGCATCGACAAAGCCGTGACCCTGATCACTCTCGGCGATCTGTACTATTTACAGCAAAAGTATGTTGAAGCACAGCCCGCCTACGAAGAAGCATCACAGATACTGTCGAACGAACACGAAGAATACGCCCGCGTATACAAAAAAGCCACCACGCTGGGCGAATTTGTTATCGAATACAACATCGTGACCCTGCAAGACAGTTTGCTCCATTTGAGCACACTCCCCGAAAGCGAACAGCTTGCCGCCGCCAACCGCGCCGTCCAACAAGTGATAGAAGAAGAAAAAGCAGCCGAAAAGGCAGCCGAACTGTCCATGTCGACCAACGAGAGCGGCCCCGTTCTGCAACAAATCGCCGGAGACATCTCCGGAAAAGGCGGGTGGTATTTCTACAATCCAAGTTCCGTCAATGCCGGGAAAAGCGAATTTCAAAAACGCTGGGGTCGGCGAAAACTGGAAGACAATTGGAGACGACTGAATAAAACCGCAGGCCTCTTTGCCGAAACAACCGAAAATAACACCGAAGAAGCCGCATCCGACGAAAATACCGTCGCATCCGATACCATAGAAAAAGTCAGCGACAACAAAAGCCCCGAATTTTATTTACAGCAAATACCAAAAACACAGGCCCAAAAAGACGCCGCAAACGCTCAAATCGCCACAAGCCTGTTCAAAATGGCAATTATCTACAAAGACAAAATAGAAGACTATCCGATGGCGGTCAAAACATTTGAAGAATTTATACGCCGATTCGGACAAGACGAACGTATCTTGGACGCCTACTTCAACATCTTTCAGATCTGTTACAAATCGGGCAACACAGCAGACGCCGAACACTACAGGAAAAAAATCCTAAACGAATACAGCGATTCGAGACAGGCAAAAATTTTGGCCACACCCGATTTCGAACGCCAAATGAGAAAAATGTACTTTGAGCAGGATTCCATCTACAACCTCACATACAAATCCTACTCAAACAACGACTTCAACACCGTATTCGGCAACAAAGAATACGTCGAAAAAAACTATCCGCTCTCCACCCTGATGCCGAAATTCATGTTTCTCGAAGCCCTGAGTCTCGGGAAAACACAATCGGACGAAAAATTTGAAGCCGCCCTGAGCAATTTGGTCGAACAATATCCGAACAGCGACGTCAGCGCGATGTCGAAAGACATTTTGGCGCTACTCCGTCAAGGTTTGGTGGCACAAGAAGGACAAACCCACGGCTCACTGCTTTCGAGACGAAACGACGCCGAACTCGCCGCATTTGCCGAAGCACAAGGAGGCGAAGCCGCAACCCTTTCCTACTCCACAAACAAAACAGGAAAACACCGTTTGATGCTCATCACCGCCGCCGAACCCGACGACCTGAACCGGTTGCTCTACCAAATCGCATCATTCAACTTCTCCCGATTCATGATAAAAGACTTCGACCTCAACATCCACACGCTCGACAAAACAGCAACCGTCCTATCGGTCATGGGGCTCGACTCCTACGAAGAAGCCATCTGGTACAAAACCACGCTGACCGCCGACAGCCTGATGAACAACCTGCTCACCCAGATGCACGTAGAAAGCATCGCCATTTCAGAACAAAATTTCGAAACACTCGCCATTCTGGGAATGGACGAATACAAAAAATCACTGCCCGACATTTTGAGCGCGAAAGACGTAGAAGAAACCATTCTTGCAGCACATCAACAACCGGAAACGCCCCCGGCAACCGAAAACAATCGTGCCGAAGAAACAGCATCCCGACCGGCAAGCGGCGATAAACCGTCCGCCGACCCCGTCGAATCCACCCGAACACCCTCGACCGCTGTGCCAGAAGAACCCCAAAGTCCTCCGGCGGAAACCGCAGAAACCGTAGCGCCGACACCCCAACCGGAACCTCAACCCGAACCCGAAGAAGAACCCGTTCCGCTCTACAAAGGACTGTTCGGATACCGCGAAAACGAACCGCATTACATCGCACTCTACATCGTGAACGGAACCCCCGACTTTGAAAAAGTGAAATCGGATTTTGACGCATACAACGCCCAAAACTACAGCCCGCTCAACCTGAACATCACATTAGAAAATTTCGAGAAACAACAAGTTGTCATCATCGGGAGCTTCGGCGACGCCAACATCGCCAAATCCTACCTGCTACGCATGGTCAAAGAACGTCAACTATTCGAAGGCATGAAATCGACATCATACCGTAATCTCATCGGGTCGCAAAAAAACCTCAACACGATGATACAAAACAACGCCCTGAACACCTACTTCGAGTTCATGCAAGAATTTTACCTGAAATAAACTTCTTTCACACCCGAATCTAACAGACACTAAATAGTACTATCATTTATGAACGCAACCGACAAAATCGCGCTATCTTTCTTACATTGACACAACCAAAAAACAAAGAACAACATGATAAAAAAAGACAAAATACTGTGGGCCGACGACGAGATGGACCTCCTCCGGCCTTACATCCTTTTCCTGCAGGAAAAAGGATACGAAGTCACCACCTCCACAAACGGGAAAGACGCGATAGAACACTGCCAGAACGACAGCTTCGACATCATCTTTCTGGACGAAAACATGCCCGGACTGAGCGGACTGGAAACCCTCGGTCAGATAAAAGAAATAGACCCCAACGTCCCCGTAGTAATGATCACCAAAAGCGAAGAAGAAAACATCATGGACATGGCCATCGGCAACAAAATAGCCGACTACCTGACAAAACCCGTCAATCCGAGTCAGATTTTGCTCACACTCAAGAAAAACATCCACAAAAAAGAAATCGTCTCCGAACACACCACCTCCTCCTACCGGTCGGAATTTTCCCGGATAGGCATGAAAATCAACGAATCGCTAAGCTACCAAGACTGGATCGACATCTACAAAAAACTAGTCTTCTGGGAACTGGAACTCTCTCAGGCCGACAACAGCATGGAAGAACTGTTGCGGATACAAAAAAACGAAGCAAACAACATCTTCAGCCGATTCATCCGTCAGCGCTACCTCGGATGGTTCGACCCCCCCCAAGAACGTCCGCTGCTCAGTCCCGACCTTTTCAAAACCAAAGTCTTCCCGCTGCTCGACAAAGGCGAAAAAGTATTTTTCATCCTGATCGACAACTTCCGGTACGACCAATGGAAAGTCATCCAAGAAATGCTAAGCGAATTCTACACCGTAGAACAAGAAGACATCTACTGCAGCATCCTGCCGACAGCCACCCAGTACGCCCGCAACGCGATATTTTCGGGACTGATGCCCCTACAAATGAAAGAAATGCTTCCCGACCTGTGGGTCGACGAAGAAGAAGACGAAGGAAAAAATCAGCACGAAGAACTGCTGCTCGAAACACAAATCAAACGCTTCAGGAAAAACTACACCTTTTCGTACAACAAAATCAACGACTCACAAACCGGCGAACGACTCATCGAACAAATGGCACGTTACGACAACTATCAGCTCAACGTCTGCGTACTGAACTTCATCGACATGCTATCGCACGCCCGTACCGACTCCAAAATGATGCGCGAACTGGCAAACAGCGAAAACGCCTACCGTTCGCTCACCCTCTCATGGTTCAAACACTCGGCGACCGGCGAACTATTCAGAGCGATTGCCATCAGGGGATACAAAGTCGTCCTGACAACCGACCACGGCACCATCCAAGTAGCCAACGCCCGGAAAGTGATCGGCGACAGAAACACCAACGTCAATCTACGGTACAAAGTAGGGAAATCGTTAAGTTACAGCAAAAAAGACGTATTCGAAATCAGCCGACCCTCGAAAGCCGGCCTACCCAGTCCCAACGTAAGTTCGACCTACATCTTTGCGTGCGGGAACGATTTTTTCGCCTATCCGAACAATTTTAACCATTATGTAGGCTACTACAAAAACACTTTCCAGCACGGAGGTGTTTCGATGGAAGAGATGCTAGTACCCATCATCACAATGGAACCAAAAATCTGACAACAATTATCAAACAACATCATCGGGATCATTTTGCATACCCGACACACAATTCAGGCACACACAAAATTAAATAAATTCAAAACACTTAAAATTTCAAACTATGGGCTTATTATTATCAGTTATTGTCGGCGCGATAGCCGGATTTCTTGCGGGCAGGATCATCAAAGGGAAAGGATTTGGTCTCTTAATCAACATTATAGTAGGGATCATCGGCGGTTTTCTGGGCACATTCACATTCACACTCTTTGGTTTCACGCTACACACCGGCGTCATGGGTTATTTGATTACAGCGACAGTAGGAGCGCTTCTTTTTCTCTGGATATTATCCTTGATTCGGAAGCGATAAATTTCACACAGCCGGAAGCAACACCAAGTAGCTTCCGGCGTCATTATCCCTATCACTCCCTATCCGCCGGAATCAGGCTCATCGACTCATATATTTCATCTTTCGAGGCGCCTTCTCTGACAACAATCAGCACCGTATCATCACCGGCAATCGTTCCCAAGACACACATTTCGAGTTTATTATCGATATCCCAGGCCACCGCACCCGCGTAACCGGGTTTTGTTTTAACAACGCCCAAATTACCCGAAAACTCCAGACTAACAATCGCCGCATGACTAATTTTACGACTCGTATCATCCTCCTGCGACAATTTTTTTTGACGTTGCGGCGGCAGCGCGTACTTATAATTCCCATTAGTCAGCGGAGTTTTCACAACTTGCAACATCTTCAAATCGCGCGACAAAGTAGCTTGCGCAACAACACAATTTCTTTTTTCGAGCAATTTGAGCAAATCCTCCTGACTCCCGACGATATGCAATCGCAAGATTTCGGAGATGAGTTGCAAACGGATTCTTCTATTTTTCATAATTGAATAAATATTTAATTTACCGGTCGCAAATATAGTTTGTTTCGGAAAAACAACCAAACAAATACAATTATTAAGTAGCCGTACAGAGTTAGTTCGATAATATCGTCTTCGGTCATTTTTTTTGAAGAAAGAGAAAGAAATTTAGGAGGGGGAAGTCTCCCCCTCGCTTCAGCCCGCCGTTGGCGGTCTTCCGCTACCCCCTCTGCGGGGCTCTGCCCCGCAACGCCCCGAAGACAGTGATGATAGCGATTCGCATTTAGCGATTAATGATTAATCATAGCGAATCCGCACTAAACACCAATCACTAAACACTATCCCACCTGCACCTTTCCGACAATTGACTTTAACAGGAAACGAGCATTTTTAGTAAAAAAACGAGGACAACCTCATTTTTTGGTAGATTATCCTCACTTTTTGGCAAGATTTTTAGTACCCGAACGAAGATTTTTAGCAAACGAACGAGGATTTTTAACAAACGAACGAGGAAATCCTCTCTTTTTTAGAGGACATCCTCACTTTTTTAGAGAACATCCTCACTTTTTTATAGGACATCCTCACTTTTTTGTAGGATTTTTAGCAAACGAACGAGGATTTTTAACAAATGAACAAGGATATCCTCCTAAAAAGATAGGATGTCCTTACTTTGAACGAGGATTTTTAACAAATGAACGAGGATGTCCTCGTAAAAAGAGAGGATGTCCTCCAAAAAAGAGAGGATGTCCTCGTTCATTTGCTAAAAATCCTCGTTCATTTGCTAAAAATCCTCGTTCATTTGCTAAAAATCCTCGTTCATTTACTAAAAATCCTCGTTCATTTGCTAAAAATCCTCGTTCATTTGCTAAAAATCCTCGTTCATTTGCTAAAAATCCTCGTTCATTTGCTAAAAATCCTCGTTCATTTGCTAAAA
>JAIRTG010000102.1 GCA_031255055.1 Prevotellaceae bacterium | reverse complement strand
GTCAGGTTGATGCCTTTTAACTTGAAGATGCAGGACAGATTCATGCTGACGGTGGAGTTCATCGATTTGAAAATTGAACCCGAACCGATTAATGTCGTGTCTTTTTTCTCGCGCATGATGTCGACGCTTTCGACTACCGGCTCGGCGCAACTGTCGTTGCCGTAGAGTATTCCTACTTCGTGCGTGTCGGGATAGTCTTGTTCCAGTTTCGCATTTTTCAAGGCTTCAACCGTCGCAAGGTAGGCGTAACAGCCCTGTTCGGCCATGTTGACACGCTGGTTCCGACTGAGTATGCCTTTCAAATTGGGTAACTCCAAATAGGCCGTCAGCCCCGAACGGAAACCCATTTCTTTCCTGTCCCGATCGAGTATGATCCCCGATTTGCCGTTGTAGAGCGCATCGGATACCTCGTCTAAATTTTTTCCCAAACAGGAATAAATACCCATTCCTGTTATCACAACTCTTCGTTTCATATTTCTAAAAATTTAATTCACATTCAAACCTTCCGCCAAGGGGCGAAAAGTCTTGAAAACAGTTTAATTTGTCATTTGTTATCAATCTCGTTCAAACAACGGGCGCTTCATTTCAACAATTCATCTAATGAGTCGAAAATATGCGTCCGTAAATCAATTATGTCGTTTAATTTTCCTTTTTTCAACAGTCGCTCGAAACGCAGGGCGACTTTCAGCAATTTGCTTTTTTTCCGGTAGACGAAGAAAAAAAAGCCCAAAATCGGAAGCGATAGCCAATATAGAAACGCCGTCGGAAAGGGGGCAAAAGCTATCCAAAGCGAATTGGCAACAAGGCACATCAACAGTATGAGGGTGATGACATACAGCACCGGCGCCAGTAATACAATTGCACCGAAAGTAATCCCGCTGTGCAAAAGCGGATCGTTTATTTTCGCCTTGAGATAGTGGGGCACGCACAGTAAAAGCGCATTGGGAACACTGCTCAGTAAATAAAGCGGAAACAGTAGCAGGTGTATCAACATGTCGGAGTAGACACGACGCCGATGCCCTTTCGGTGCATCAAAGCAACGGTCGGTTATGCCGAGTTGTTCTGTTTTGCTTTTCAACTCACGTGTTTTTTTGTAAATCGCCCGTATTTTTTCTTCGTTCTCGTTCTTTTTCTCTTCCAATTCTGCAAACAGTTGTTTGTCCGACTTTAATTTCTCGGACAAATCCGCCGGATTGTACCCGTTGTCCTGCGCATATCGGATGCCGTATGTTTCTCTCAAATAATCGATGGCTTCGTAGTTTTCGAGGTCGGATATATTCAGCATCATGTCCGATACTTGTTTGCGGACTATGTCGTTTACTTTTCGCTGAGCTGTACGCGGTTTTGTTCGGTAGAGTTCATAGTAGGGCGCAATGGATACCGGCGTTCCATAGCGTATCAGCATCTCCTCGCGCATTTCAAAGTAGTTTGAATAGTGGTTGCACGAAGGCAGTATGAAAAACTCTTTCTCGAAATTTGTTTTCTCGGCCGATTTGAAAAGTACGTGGAGATAGGCCTGTGAGAAACTGCCTAACCAACGTTTGTCCTGATGTCCCGCTTCGGGGTAAATGACTACCGTACCGTCGTTCAGCAGTTCATTTTCCATTTCTTTGAAACTGTCTTCGTTGTTTTTTAGCGAGGCGGCGCCCTCATACGATAGGCGATAGGCGGGTAACAGACCTAACCATCGCAACCCTTTGCCGAAAAAACGGAAAACGTCGGCCCGTGCCACTACTTTTATTTTTCGATGTTGTCGTGTGCCTATCGACATCAGAATGCCCAGTACGTCGGAAAGGCCGTTCTGATGGTTCGACACTATCATGAGAGGTCCCTTATCGGGAATGTTGGCGGTATCTATCCAATAGACTTTTTTATAATAAAACGCATTATGCAAAAGTCGTACATACCATTTAAAAATACTGTAGCCTGCGTCCGGCTTTCCATACTGTTTGCTCATCAAATTTCAACTTTTCACCTGTGGTTTCTATTCTGTCAACAGGATTGGAATCAAAAATCGTCCTAAAAACGAACGGCTTTATCCGTAAAAAAAATTAAATACCGCCGTCGTTTACTTTAATCTTCACAAAAATAGTAGTTCCTACCATTTACCGGATAATAAAATCGACAAACAACCACAATTTATCGACAAACTACCCGCAAAAATATACATCTATTTTTCAAAATGCAGGTCACGGGCGCCCTGCACTTCAGACGATACTTCGTTCAACCAGCCGGCCTGCTGGAAAACGGCTGTCTGCACCTTTATGAAACGGATGGCAGATAGTTTGACCGGATTCCCCGCCCTGTCGACGGCGTTTGAAATATCAAGCTGATTTCCGTGTTTCTTCAATTCCTGATGAAAAACGTAATCCTCGCCGTGATTATTTTCTGCATATCCCCACAAAAAGAGGCCTTGGGGAACTTCCCAGTTTTCTTTCGACGGGTCGTCCGAACGGTTTACATACGCATCGGGCAATCGGGTACCCGTAAATGTTATTTCGTTACCTTCCGTTTCGCTCCACCACCAGTTGGCCGTAGGCTGCGTCTCTGCTTTACCGGCTGCATATCCGGCTTTCAGTTCCCCGCTGTTTCCCCAATTGTCCGCCCACCTTATGTTTGCCGCACCGACGGGCTTGTAATATGTGAGGCGATAATCCCGAATCGTTTGCTCTCGTCCGAACAAATTCCCTCTCAATTCATACCATTCATCGTCGGGCAGTCCGTTGCCGTTTTCATCGGCCATCACGTACACAATGGCAGGTTCGGGCGAAAATCCCGAAGAAAAAACCTCGAAATCATACTCTCCGTCTACATTCGGTACATCGTGGTCGAATCCGCCGATAATGTATCCGCCGAAGCCGCCAAGCAATACGTCGTCGGACGGGGCGCCGGTAAAATGAACGGCATCCTGTTTCTTCGCCAACGCCGAATGTTGTCCGGGCGCGTATACATATTCAAAAACCTGTGTGATGTATTCCGAACTTTCGGACAGGTTTTCAGACCGGCTACATCCGGTAAACAGGCCGATAAATAAGCCGGTAAATAAAACCGGCGCCGTTCTCCAAAGCAGTTTTTTCATCGAATCGTATTTTAATGAATAATTACCATCGTTGCTCCGAATCCGTATTCACGAAAAGAAGCGTCCTGGAAATAATATGATTTATAATCGGTTTTCAACAGTTTCTCAATTTCATGTCGCAACACCCCTTCGCCTTTTCCATGTATGAAAATGATCTTTTGCCCTGTGTTTTTTTTATTTTCGCTCAGCACGGCACGAAATTTATCCACCTGATATTGCAACATATCGGCGCCGGTCATACCCGCAGTAGTGTCGAGCAGAGCGTTGATGTGTAAATCGACCTCGATGATGTTGCCGTTGATTGTACTGCTGTTCTTGACCAGCCGGATTGCCTGCCGTTTTTTCGACGTCTCTTTTTGCGAAATGGCTTCTTTTATTTCCTTTGTCGATATCTGTTTCAACAGTTGCTTTTCTGTTGCCTCATCCTGCTGCCTTTCTTTCGCTTCGTGCAGGCCGATAACCATCGAGGGCACGTCGAAATAATCATTTTCGGCAAAGCTGTGCAGTTTATAGAATTTGACCATGTCCAGTTTCAGCGTCACATCCAGTGTGTTTTGAGGGACGTATGCCTTCCCTTTCTTGAAGGCAATTGCCTGTATCCGCGTTTTAGCCCAATCGTTGAGCTCTTCCTTTGTTATTTCTTTTAGCAATTCCTGCGTATTGGGTTCTATCAGACCGTTTGCAAGGCTTTTTCTACCGTCTTCTTCTCCGGTTATGACGTTGTAGAACACGAAATAATTGCTGTCGTTTATCAGCAGACAATCATACGACGTTGTCAGCAGTTTTTTTATGTTGACCGGCAAAAAGGCGAGCAATACGTTCAAATGGTCGCCGTCGGCTGTTTCATAAATTTCTTTTTTCACGTCGGCAACCGGCTCAACTGTCTGAACGGGAACGGTGGTCGCTTTGTTGTCCGATGCTTTGTTGTCCGACGCTTTGATACCGAAAATTTTCAACGGAATGTTGTTCTTTTTGTTCACCTTCGGAACAACCACTACTTCGCGTTCAAGTACCGGTATTTCAAAACCGTCGGCCCCTTCTACATACACCAATCCCTTTTTTTTATCTATTTTCGTGACGATGCCTCCGCCTACATCGTTCAGAAAACGAACATTATCGCCTGTTTTTACCATAATCAAAATGTTTTATTCGTTCGTAAAAAAACGATTATTCAAAACCGCTCGAACCGGAAGCCATCCTTTTGAATAGTCGTTTCTATTGTCTATTTTTGTGCAAAAATACAATAATTTTCTGTCCTGTGAACCAGTCAAGCAATCCGATATCTATCGAAGAATACCACTATCTGTTGGCCGACGAGCGAATCGCCAAATTTCCCCTCCCTAAACGAGACGCATCCAAACTGTTGATTTATAAAAACAAGCAGCTAAAAGAAACTGTTTTTTCAAATCTTGTTGATTTTCTGCCCGAAAATTGCCTGCTTGTCTACAATAATACAAAAGTCATACAGGCGCGGCTACTTTTCTACAAAGAGACAGGCGCCAAAATCGAAATTTTTTGTCTTGAACCCTCCGTGCCTTCGGGTTATGCTCCTTCGCTCGCCGCCCGCGAAAGTTGTGTCTGGAAATGTATGACCGGCAATCTCAAAAAGTGGAAAGGCGGCAAACTGGAGAAAAAAATAAAGGTCAACGGTCGTCCGGTATCGCTCACCGCCCTGCTGATCTCGTCGGACAGCAACGTGCATCAAGTGCTTTTTGAATGGGACGACTCACGCATCTGTTTTGCCGAAATACTCGAAGCGGCGGGCGAATTGCCCATTCCGCCCTATCTGAACCGTAAAACCGAAGAAAGCGACAGAACAACCTATCAGACCGTTTATTCAAAAATAGAAGGTTCGGTTGCCGCTCCGACGGCCGGATTGCATTTTACCGACGATGTGCTGTCGAATCTGAAAACAAAAAACATCCGTACCCAAGAGTTAACGCTTCATGTGGGCGCGGGTACGTTTTGGCCTATAAAATCGAACGACATCCGCCTCCACCGGATGCACGCCGAAACTGTTACGGTACAAAAAGTGGCCATCGAACAGCTACTGGCAAATGTGGGCAACATCATCGCCGTGGGCACAACGAGCGTCCGGACGCTCGAAAGTTTATACTTCATCGGCTGTCAGATGGCCGACGACAGGAATCCCGAAAAAATCCATGTTTCACAATGGGCGCCTTATGAACACACATACAGCCTGACGGTGGAGCAATCGCTCGAAAACATTCTCCGTTATTTAGCCGTTCGGGGCGAAGACGCTCTCCATGCCGACACGCAAATAATGATAAAGCCCGGATATAAATTCCGGATAACGGACGGCATGATTACCAACTTTCATCAGCCCGGAAGTACCCTGCTGCTGCTTGTATCGGCTTTTGTGGACGGTAACTGGCGAGAAATCTACAACTACGCTCTGACGCACAACTTCCGCTTTTTGAGTTACGGCGACAGTTCTTTACTCCTGAAATAAGTACGTTATGAATATAGAAGAATTACGATTATTTTGCCTTGAGCAAAAAGACGCAACGGAGTGTCTACCTTTCGACGAATTTACATTGGTATTCAAAGTGATGGGCAAAATGTTTGCATTGATTCCGCTGGACGAAGTCTGCGAATTAAAAATCTGCCTGAAATGCGACCCCGAAAAGGCCATCGAACTGCGCGAACAATACGAGGCTGTGACGCCGGCCTATCATTTCAACAAAAAATACTGGAACACCATCCTGCCGAATCGCGACATGAATGACGATCTGGTCAAAAAATGGATTCTCCATTCGATAGACGAAGTGGTCAAAAAGCTGCCCAAAAAACAGCGCGACGCATATCGCCTCAAGGATTAGCCGTCGGGGAAATTGTCGGTCGTTTGCCGACGCCGGATACAATCTATTCCGACCGCGACAGTTACGGGTCAAGAACCATAGTTCGGAGAATTAAAAAAGCAGTATGCGAGCCTCACGGCCGGCATACTGCAACAAAACTTAAATAAGAGACACGGATATGTATTTTTTGAAATTCGACAATCAATTCGTTATTTCGGATGCTCCCACAACGCAGGAAGATGCTTTGAAGAATACGGAGAGTTTTCCGTGAAAGGTGCATCAACTTCGTGCGCTACCGAAAAAGCATTGCACGAAGCGATGAT
>JAIRTG010000150.1 GCA_031255055.1 Prevotellaceae bacterium | reverse complement strand
ATCACTAATCACTATAAACGCTGTCTTACGGGGCGTTGCGGGGCAGCGCCCCGCAGAGGGGGTAGCGGAAGACCGCCAACGGCGGGCTGTAGCGAGGGGGAGACTTCCCCCCCCTAATTCTCTTTCTCTTTCTCTCCTTTCAAGGAAGACCGCAGGCGGCTGTAGCGGGGGAGACTCCCTCCCCGAATATCCTTTCTCGTTCTGTTTATAACCGTTAGATCCTTATTACCCGGTCGGCCGCATTTTCGATATCTTTTAGGTGGGTGGCCATCAGGATGGCCATAGCGGGATAGCGGTGGCGGACGGTACGAAAAACGGCTATCGCGTTCTCGGCGCTGATGCCGGCGGTAGGCTCGTCCACAACCAGTAACTGCGGATGCTTGAGCAATGCCTGCGCCAGTAGTAGTTTCTTACGCTGTCCGCCGCTTAATGTTTCTCCGTTTTCGCCCAGCCAACTGTCCAAACCGTCGGGCAGCGATGTGCGCCAGGTTGCCAAATCGACCGTTTCGAGTACGTCTTCGATCGCCTCGTCGGGATAGCCTTCAAAGTTCTCGCGCAATGTCCCGGTGAGCAAACAGGCTTTTTGCGTGACATAAATGCACAAGGGGACGGGTAGATGCGGCAGTTGTAAATCGCCGTTCCACGTCAGCGAACCGGCAAGACGGTATTCGGGGTGAAAAAGGCTGTTCAATAGCGTTGTTTTTCCTGTTCCGGTCGCTCCGAAAATCGCAATCCATTCGCCTTTCCGAATCTCCAGCGATATTTCGGCTGTCCGTACGGACGTCTCGGGAATGGTTGCACGCAGGTGCTTCAAGTGCAGGACTTGGAGCGATGCTTCGGCCGAGACTGTTTCGACTGATTGTTCTCCTTGTGTAATCACCGCGTCGAGGTCGTTTATCCGACGGGCAACGGCATTTTTTTCTGATTTCCCCGAAAAAAGCATTTCGGCAAGTTCGGCCTGCGCCATGATGCCGAAAAAAATGCCTAACGCCACAGGTGCGTCGATGCCGCAGTCGCTCGTACTCCAAAGTGTAAACGCGGCGATATAGCTGCATCCGAGTCCTGCTACCAGTTGCAGACGGAGCGAGTTGTGTTCCAGTTTTGTCTCTGTCTGCTCGAGTTGCAATAGTCGCCGTTCGTATTGGCCGATGGCTTTTTGGGCTAAATTGTATTTCAAGATCTCGATCCGACCGCTGAAACTTTGGATTAGCGCTTGACTGTTTGCTTCGCGATGTGACTGTAATGATTCGTAGAGCCGCCTGTTTTTTTGAAAAATGAATTGGGGTATGATAAATAGCAGTACGGCGGACGAAATTAAAAATTCTATCGCTACGATGTGCGAAAAGAGGGCTAAAAAGACGACGTAAATGATGAGCGAAAGCGTCAGGGCTACAAATGGCAATATCCGTAAAAGGAGGTGGTTCAATATCCGGTCGAGACCCGATGTGCTGTTTTCGAGTAGCGAAGAATTGTTGCTGAGCTGTTTTTTGAAGTAAGGAAGTCGGGCTACCGATTGAAATATCTTTAATTGTAGTCGCTGTTGGGCTTCGAGGGTGGTTCGGTGGTTTTCCAGACGCTCGAAATATCTTGTGACGGTGCGTACCAGCGCTATGAAACGGATGACGGCCGATGGAATCAAATAGGAAAACAGGCTGTTTGCTGTTACAAAGGCGAGACTGCAGGCGGCTAAAAACCATCCCGAAATGGCGGGAAGAGCAATAAATGCCGCTGTCCACAGCGAAAGCAACAGGATGCCGCTCATCCATCTGCCCGCCAAAGGACGCAATATGTTTGTTAGCATAAATTTATTCATCCCGCATTTGCTCTCCCCAGTTCAGGTTTATAATTGTATCGGCAAGTGTGTCGAAGATTTTATCGTGCGAGGCAATAATCAGTAATCGTTCTTCGGCCATTTGCGTAATCTGCGGAAGAATGATTTCGACGGTATCGGTATCCAGATTTGCCGTCGGCTCGTCCATGATGGCTATCGGCTTGGGATGTAGCATCATTCGCGCCAGCGTGATCAGTTGCCTTTCGCCTCCCGATAGCTGTTTGCCGTTGTGACTCAATGCGGTCTCCCATCCGTCTGCTTTCCGGGCGAGAATGTTGTCCAAAAACGCAGGGTACCGATGCGGTATCTCGCCCTCTTTCTCGGGAAAGATATTGTATCGAAGCGTGCCGTCGAAAATAAACGGAAACTGGTTCATATATGATGTGTTTGCGTTTAGCCACCAACGGGAAAACCGGTTGTCTTTCCCGTTTACCGAAACAATGCCATCTTGTACCGACAGGCTTCCCGCGCAGATTTTTAGTAAGGTGGATTTTCCCGAACCCGAAATGCCTTTCACCAGTACCAGACCTTTTGAGGGAAACGTCAGATGAATTTCGTGCAGCACTTTTACCGGCGAATCGGGATAGGCAAAATTCAGTTTCTCGATTTTGAAGGAATGAAACATTTCATCTATATCGGACGGTGGTTCGTCTATCTGCTGTTCCAGTAACGGTATAAGTAACTTGGCCGATGCCACGGCTCTGCTTTTGTCGTGATATGCGCTTACAAATTTCCTCAAATAGAAGAAAAAATAAGGCGAAAGCGTGAGCAAAAATAGCGCGATGCGGAAGTCATAACCCGTTCCATAGCCGGCGCCTGTCATAATCCCAAGAAGACTCATGCCTAAATATATCGCGATAGCGGCAATGCAAATGGTGACAAAAAGTTCTAACACTACCGACGACAGAATGGCAACCCGCATCACACCGGTCGTTGCTTTGTTCAACGTCTTGCCCTTCTCCGACAAAAAACCGTATTGCGCCTTGAAATTATCCAGATTTACAATTTCGGCGATGGCTGCGAGGCGATTGTAGAATACGGCCGAGTATTTCAGAAAAAGGCGGATGTGTTTTTTGTGGAGCGCTTCCGCGCCTGTACCGATCACCATCATCTGCAGGGGGATGACCGATAATGCAATCAGTAACACGAGTCCGACCCATTTTTCCATACAAAAACTGACGACCAATAAAAGTACGGAACTCAGTATGGACGCCGTGAAATAAGGAATGAAACGGGAAAAATAGGGTTTCACATCGTCGCTCACGTCCGATACGAGCAATGTGCTCGACACGGAATCAGACCGGTTGTCGTTGAGCAACACCGGATAGAGGCGCTTCTTTATCCCCGAAACGATGATATTTCCCGCACGATGGTTGAGTTTCGATGCAAAATGGGCGCAAATGTATCGACATGTGAGAAATATCAATGCACGGATCAGTGTCGGAGGAAATATCAGTCCGTCGCAGAGCCACCGCGCCACGAATCCCGATAGATACCAACTGAAAATAACAAAACTTCCTGTGCTGAAAATAGTCAGTACGGCTGCCGGAATATAGGTGTTTTTTGCTTCGGGTATTTTTTTGTTCAGCCATCGGGAGGCGCTTTTGGGAGTTGAATCCATATATTCTATTTTATTTCAGCCCCCAAAGATATCATTTTTTTATAATTGTGATTTGCCCGTCACGTTTTTCAACAGCATTTTCATCTGCGGCAATGCAAAAAAACGGAACCTTCCAAATCGCAGTTATTGCCATTCGATTATCCGGTAGATTGTCCGTTTAGCAACCGGTTAAAATCTCAAGACATCTTTCGAGACTGTCTTTCCAGTGTGGGATGTTCAGGCGATAAGTCGATTTTATTTTGTGCTTGTTGAGCACGCTGTAATGGGGGCGGAGGGCACGCGACGGATAATCTTTTGTTTCGATGGGCAAGACTTCACAACGGATTTTTGAAGTGTTGAGAATGGCTTTCGTGAAATCGTACCAACTGCAAACGCCTTCGTTTGAATAATGATAAATGCCCGGAACGAAATGGGTTGAAGTCGTCAGTTGGAGTATCGCGTCGGCCAGGTCTGCCGCGTATGTCGGCGTACCGACCTGATCGAAGATAACATTCAAACGGTCTTTTTCTGCACCGAGTCTCAGCATCGTTTTTACAAAATTGTTGCCGAAAGAGGAATAGAGCCACGATGTTCTGATGATGATTGCTGCATTGCCCGCACGTTCGTGCAATGCACGCTCGCCGGCCAGTTTCGATTTTCCGTAAACGGTAACCGGCGCGACGGGCATTTCTTCGGTGTAAGGAAAACTGCTTTTCCCGTCGAAAACATAATCCGTTGAAATGTGAATTACTTTCAACTGATTTTCGCAGGCAACGTCGGCAATGTTTTGAACCGCTTCGTGATTGATCCGATAGCATAGTTCGGGTTGGTCTTCGGCTCTGTCGACATTGGTGTAGGCGGCGCAATTGACGATGACAGCTATTTTGTTTGATTCGACAAAGTGACTTATCTCGCTTTTGTTGCAAATATCCAACTCATCGACGTCTGTAAAATAATACTCGTGCTGTTTGTACCGTTCGGCAGCAAGTCTCAGTTCATTTCCCAGTTGGCCATTGGCTCCTGTAATCAATATTCTTTTCATTGTCGTGAAATGCTGTTAAACGTTGAAATTATGTTCCGCGTTTTGAAAAAGCGGATGTTTCATGTCTTTTTCGGAAACAACTGCCTTGTCCGAATCAATTTTCCAATCAATGTTCAGCGTCGGGTCGTTATAGGCGATGCCTCTTTCGGCACTCGGCTGGTAATAATTATCGCATTTGTATGAAAACAATGCCGTTTCGCTCAATACGGCGAATCCGTGCGCAAATCCCTGCGGAATCAAAAATTGCAGGTGATTTTCGTCCGAAAGCTCAACGCCGTA
>JAIRTG010000090.1 GCA_031255055.1 Prevotellaceae bacterium | reverse complement strand
GTGCGGGAGCGAGGGGTAGCGAGGGGGATGAGTGATGAGTGATGAGTGATGAGTGATGAGTGATGAGTGATGAGTGATGAGTGATGAGTGATGAGTGATGAGTGATGAGTGATGAGTGATGAGTGTTTAGTGATTAATGATTAGCAAGTTCGCCATGTTTAACAATTAATCGTTAATCACTAATCACTCTTCATTCTTCACTAATCACTAAACACTAATCACTAAACACTAAGTAGATTTATCCCCTCGCTACCGCACGATTCCTATCGTGCGGTAATATAAAACATTGAAAGCTTGTTTCAAGTCATTATGTAGTACATAATACCACACGATGGAATCGTGCGGTAGCGGGGGCAGATTCGCTATGATTAATCGCTAATCACTAATCACTAATCACTAATCACTAATCACTAATCACTAATCACTAATCACTAATCACTAATCACTAATCACTAATCACTCATCACTAATCGCTATTTAAACACTGTCTTACGGGGCGTTGCGGGGCAGAGCCCCGCAGAGGGGGTAGCGGAAGACCGCCACAGGCGGGCTGAAGCGAGGGGGAGACTTCCCCCTCCTACTTATTCTTTCTCTCTCTTGAAGGAAGACCGCCGTTATTAGTGTTTAGTGTTTAGTGTTTAGTGCGGATTCGCTATGATTCATCATTCATCATTCATCACTAAACACTAATCGTTAAACACTATTTTTTTATTACTTTTGCGGAGAAATGTTTCAGAAAAATCAGCAACGTTCATGGCGATAAAAAAACCTGTTAGATCCGATTCCCAATCATCTCGCACTTCCACACCGGGTAGAAAAAACTCATCAAACCAACGTAAAAAAGGCAGTATCAAAGCATTTATCTCTGACGAAAGAATGTATTTTATCATCGGACTGCTGCTGCTGTTGATTGTGGTCTACCTGCTGTTTGCTTTTACATCCTACTTTTTTACCGGCGCCGCCGACCAAAGTAAACTCAACCTCCCTTGGGAAGAATTGAAAGAAATGCGTACCCAAATCCGAAACTGGACATCCGTCGCCGGCGCCTATATCGCCGAAACGTGTATCAATCGATGGTTCGGTCTCCCCTCGTTTGCGGCGCTGGGGTTCCTGACCGTATTCGCGCTGAAATTGATGAATGTACCCGTCTTTTCGCTTACCAAAACATTCTTTCACTCCTGCTTCTGGTTGATCTGGCTGTCGGTCGCACTCAGTTTTATCCTGAGACCCTGGCTGAAAGATGTCCTGTTCTTTTCGCCGGGCGGACAACACGGCGACCGCGTCTGCGCTTGGATGATATCGTATGTGGGTATACCCGGAATAATCTTCTTCCTCGTCGGCACGCTGACCGCCTATTGTATCTATACCTTCAAAGCGACGGTCCCGTTTATTAAATCGCTCTTCAAAAAGAAACCTAAAAAACAACAATCGTCGACTGTGAATAAAAATACCGTCGCTGTGGGTACCGAAATCGTGCCGGAAGAATGGGTGGAAAATATCGTCGTAGAAACCGGCGCCGATAACCGTGTCGAATTTACGGTGAAACATCCCAAAGAGGAACATCCGAAGGATGAACCCGAAGAATCAATCGAAAATATACCCGAAAACGTGGCGGATGAGGAACGGTATGACCCTACACTCGATTTGTCACACTACCGGTTGCCGCCCGTCGAACTGCTGAAGGTCTACCAGATCAATAATAGCCGGATCGATATGATCGAACAAAATTCGAATAAAGACCGAATTACAACGACACTCCAAAATTACGGCATCGAAATAAAAAGTATCGAGGCTACCGTCGGACCAACTATCACCCTCTACGAAATTGTACCCAAAGAAGGCGTCCGTATCGCCAAAATCCGTAACCTCGAATACGATATCATGCTGAGTCTGGCGGCAACCGGTATCCGTATCATCGCACCGATACCGGGAAAAGGAACCATCGGTATCGAAGTGCCGAATAATGAACCGCAAATCGTGTCGATGCACTCTATCATCAACTCAAAAAAATTTAAAGAATCGAAATTCGAACTGCCCGTGGCATTCGGACGAACTATCACAAATGATGTGTTTATGGTCGACCTGGCTAAAATGCCACACCTGCTGGTTGCCGGCGCAACAGGACAGGGGAAATCCGTCGGACTGAACGCGATTATCACTTCTTTGCTCTATAAAAAACATCCGGCGGAACTCAAATTCGTACTGGTCGACCCCAAAAAAGTGGAATTTAATATCTACGAAGTTCTCCTGAAACACTTTCTGGCCAAATTGCCCGACGAAGGCGACGCTATTATTACCGATACCGGAAAAGTGGTGCAGACACTCAATTCGATATGCAAGGAAATGGACGACAGATACGATTTGCTCAAAAGAGCCCATGTCCGTAACCTGAAAGAATATAACGAAAAATTCATCTCCCGACAGTTGAACCCCGAAAAAGGACACCATTTCCTGCCATATATCGTTGTGATTGTCGACGAATTCGGCGACCTGATTATGACCGCCGGTAAAGAAGTCGAAATGCCGATAGCCCGCATCGCACAATTAGCCCGTGCGGTAGGTATTCACATGATCATCGCTACCCAGCGTCCGTCTGTCAACATCATCACTGGGGTGATCAAAGCAAATTTTCCCGCCCGCGTAGCTTTCAGAGTATCGTCGATGATGGACTCCCGCACTATCCTCGACGCTCCCGGCGCTAATCAACTCGTCGGACGGGGCGATATGCTGTTTTCGCAGGGAAGCGATATGGTTCGTGTACAATGTGCCTTTGTCGATACGCCCGAAGTCGAAGACATTGTCAACTATGTCAAAGATCAGCAAGGATACACCATCCCGTTCTATTTGCCCGAATATCTCGGCCCCGACGGCGAAAGCGCCGACCTGTCGCAGATCGACATGACCAAACGAGACCCGCTGTTTGAAGAAGCGGCACGACTGCTGGTAGCCAATCAGCAAGGCTCTACTTCGATGATTCAACGAAAACTCGGAATAGGATACAACCGCGCCGGACGCCTGATGGACCAGTTGGAAGTTGCCGGCATTGTAGGCCCTTCCGAAGGAAGTAAGGCCAGGCAGGTGCTGCTGATGAGCGACTATGACCTGGAACAAAAATTGGCTCAAATGGACTGAAATCGGCATTGTTGTTGCATACCGCTTTCCGGTCAAACGATTTAAAATACAAGATTTAAAATAAAAACAAGATGAAAAATAAACCTGCCATCGTTCTAATCGCCCTGTGCTGTGCCGTTCTGTCCCACGACAAGGTCGGTGCGCAAACCGAATCGGCCGACAAATTGCTCGGCCAAGTAATCAATTCGATCGAAAAGTCGGTCGTAGCGTCCGACTTCACACTGAAAATAAAAGACGCTTCAACCGGCGAAACGTATGAAACAACAGGAAATTTCCTGCTAAAAGGCGATAAATTTGCCTTGAAAACAACCGAAACGGAAGTGTTTTTCGACGGAAAAACGCAATGGGTCTATTTCCCTCAAATCGAAGAAGTCTCTATCAACGAACCGACAAAAGATGAATTGAACGAAACAAATCCGTTGGCAATACTCCTCGCCTGCAAATCGAGATGCACCGTGAAACATTCGGCACAAAAAGCACCCGACGCCCTTTCGTACTACATCGAACTGCACCCGAAAAAGGCCGACGACCATCTGAAATCTATCCGACTGCTACTGGATAAAAACAGCAAGGCGTTAAAATCTGTATCCATTATCGAAAAAAACGGAAATACTACCTTCCTGAAATTGACAAACTACAGCCAAAAAACAACAGCGCCCGACTCAATATTCAAATTCGACAAAAGAAACTACCCGGGAGTTGGCATCAACGATTTAAGGTGACATTTCACCGCCATATCCGTCATATCCGTTCAACCGCAAGACACGTCAACCCATCCCGCGAAGACAGCCATTTTCGGTACGCTTGCGGTTTTGTCCACTGCGTTTTGGCAAAATATTGTATCTTTGCGCTTCAAAATAAACAACAACAACAACAAATTAATACAATGAGTAAAAAAAAGAAATGCCTGATCATAGGCTCGGGGCCTGCCGGCTATACGGCGGCCATCTACGCATCTCGCGCCAATCTCAAACCTGTGCTGTATGAAGGCATGCAGCCCGGTGGACAGTTGACAACAACCACCGATGTCGAAAACTTCCCCGGATACCCCGAAGGAACCACAGGAAACAAATTGATGAACGATTTAAGAAAACAGGCCAAAAAATTCGGTGCAGAGATACGCTACGGCATGGTAACGGCGGTCGATTTATCAAAATCGCCCTACAAAATCACCATCGAAGGCAACGAGGTCGTCCAAACAGAAACGCTGATTATCGCAACAGGAGCGACGGCCAAATATTTAGGATTACCCGAAGAACAAAGATACTTGGGACAGGGCGTATCGGCCTGTGCAACCTGCGACGGGTTTTTCTACAGGGAAAAAATCGTAGCGGTAGTTGGCGGCGGCGACAGCGCTTGTGAAGAAGCGTTATACCTGTCAGGATTAGCCGCAAAGGTATACATCATCGTCCGCAAGGATCATCTCCGTGCGTCGAAAATCATGCAAACACGTGTTTTATCAAAAGCAAACGTCTCAGTTTTGTTCGAGCACGAAACCGTAAGACTGACCGGCGACAAAGGCGTCGAAGGCGTCGATTTGATAAAACGTCGGGGTAAAGCCGACGAAACGAATGTAAGCATTCCGATCGACGGCTTCTTTCTGGCCATCGGACACACACCCAATTCAACACTGTTCAGCCAATGGCTCGAAACAGACGAAGTCGGATACATCAAAACTGTTCCCGGAACACCGCGAACAAACATACCTGGAGTATTCGTCGCAGGCGATGTTGCCGATCCTCACTACAAACAGGCAATCACTGCCGCCGGATCAGGTTGTCAGGCCGCCATCGAAGCCGAACGCTATCTGCTGACGGTAAACGATTAACAAACAAGAGTCGGAAACAGTAAAAAACGAATCCCTGTTTCGCTCCTAAAACCGCAATATCATCGGTATTATTAAAGATAACATGTTTCATTCGTCAGGATACCCCGTTCGTATCCTGACGATTTTTTTGGTGTATAAGCGTCGCTTCGTGTCGGGGCTTCCTAACCGTAAACGCATACACAGATTAAAAACCACCGCAATTTCATCATGACTAAACGCGAACGATACAGGCATATCATAGACTGGTTTGAACAAAACGTACCCGTTGCCGAAACAGAGCTTCGGTATACGAATCCGTTCGAGTTACTGGTAGCGGTCATTCTATCGGCACAGTGCACCGACAAGCGGGTAAACATGATTACGCCCAAACTACTTCAAGATTTCCCGACGGCCGAAGCAATGTCGTCAACCACGCCCGACGTTATTTTTGAATACATCAAAAGCGCTTCATACCCCAACAACAAATCGAAACATCTGATCGGTATGGCGAAAAAGCTGATGACCGATTTTGGAGGCATCGTGCCCGACGATGTGGATAAATTGCAGACATTGCCCGGCGTGGGACGAAAAACGGCAAACGTCATCGCATCGGTGGTCTACAACAAACCCGCGATGGCTGTCGACACACATGTTTTCAGGGTTTCCGAGCGATTGGGGTTGACAACTAATTCAAAAAATCCCGTTCAGACCGAAAAAGAACTCATCAAACATATTCCCGAACAGTTGATTCCAAAGGCGCATCACTGGTTGATTTTGCACGGACGGTATATTTGTCAATCGAGAAGGCCGAAATGCGATAAATGCGGATTGGCCGAATGGTGCCGACACTACCAACAGGAACAAACCGTTCAAAGTTCCGAGAAAAATGAACCCCGGTAAACAAAAATCCCTCATTTTTGGTTATAAAAATAAATTTTCTACTAAACTTTTTGTGAACATCTTAAACATACATACGAAAAAACACACTGAGAGACGCCCATTTTCGCCGGCTCTTTTTTTTGTTTTACTGTTTCTCTCCGCCTTTTCGCTCGACGCACAAGATAATTACGAAATCCGGAAAATCACCTTCAAAGGCAACAACGCTTTCGATAAACCGGTTTTACTGGAGCAAACATCCATGCGGGAATCCGACTTTTGGACCAAGCGTATTCAAAAAATAGAACCCGCGATCTACAGCCATCAGTTTCTCGAAGACGACATGAACAGGATTAAAACCTTCTACCAAAGCGAAGGCTTTCTGCATACCGAAATAAGTCTCGACACCCTGATTGTCGACAACAAAAAGAAACGTGTAAACATTCGGTTGGCCATCGTCGAAAACCGGGCGGTCAAAGTAGACAGCATTATCATGTCGCTTACCGATTCGGTTTCGACACGTTTCAACGAGCGGAGAAGGCAGCTTTTTATCTCCCGCGCACTGAACCTGAAAAAAGGAAAGCGGTTTTCAGACAATTTGCTGTACGAAGACATTTCCAAAATCAACACCCTGTTTGTCAATAGGGGTTACTTCTACGCAAAAACCGATTTTGACCTTGAGTTAGAAAACGATTCGGTGTTGATTCACTATCAGGTAACGCCGAACAGCCGGGTACATATCGGAAACACCACAATTACAGGCAACAAATACATCAAAGAAAAATACATCCGCCGTCAACTGAATTATGCGCAGGGCGATGTCATCAGCCAGACGAATCTGAACAAGACACGGTCGAATATTTACAACCTGCAACTATTTCGCATTGTATCCGTTTCGCCTCAGGCCGACCGCAACACGGCTCTAAACCCCATTCCGATACATATTCAAATCGAAGAAATGCCCCGCATATCATCAAAATTAGGTATCGGCTGGGGAACGGAAGACAGTTTCAGGGCTTCCGCCGACGTTACCTACAGGGCTGTTGCAGGCGGTACGAGTCGACTCAATCTGTATGCCAAACATTCAAAGCTTACGCCTATTCACGTCAGTCTGTCATGGATACAACCGCAGCTCTACTTCAAAAAGCTATCGGTTTCGGTGAATCCTTACATCAAATGGGAAAAAGAACCGGGGTACAACACACAGACTATCGGTCTGAACTTTCCGCTCAGCTACACGTTTTCAGACAAGCTGAAAGGTGCGCTGACATACTATTTTGAGAGAGTACAGCAAAATACGGAAGACAGCGACGCCGAAATTCCGAATCCCGAAGACAATAAATTTCTTTACAACAAATCGGGTCTCTACGGTTCGGTAGTATACAACAACGCCTCTCCCGTCTTTTCGCCCGAAAAAGGCGAAATGATCACCGCAGGCGGAAAACTCAACGGCTATCTTTTCGGAAGCGACTTTAACTATATGAAAGTTTGGATTGAAGCACGTAAGTATTTTAAAGTAAAAAACCTGGTCATCGGCCTCAGAGGGATGTTCGGAGGGATATACTCATCCGACGACAACGGATTTATTCCGGTAGACGACCGTTTTTATTCGGGCGGAAGCAACTCGAATCGCGGATGGGCGCGGTCACAATTAGGCCCCAAGCGCGAAAGCGGTACGCCGTTAGGCGGTAAAAGCCTGTTGGAAGCGAATGTCGAACTGCGCCATCCCCTATTTTGGCGCGTCGAGTTAGCCGGATTTATGGACATTGCCAATGTTTGGGGCGACCCTTTTCACTACCGCTTCAGGGAATTGGCCGTAGCCGCAGGCGGAGGCATCAGAATTACCACACCGATAGGCCCGATAAGGCTGGACGTCGGCGTACCTTTATGGAACGAGAAAAAAAACGTACAATTTTTCCTGAGTGTCGGGCAGGCGTTTTAAGAAGACATTTTACACGAAAGACATTTTACAATGAACCTGTTAAAACAACTGATAAAAGTGACGGCATGGCTACTGATCGGCATCATAGCCCTACTTGCCACTGTTTTAATAGTGATACAAACGCCTTTCGGCAAGAGGCAAATCGTAAACATAGCGCAGCGTCAGGTCAACAATTTCTTGAACGCCGAGCTACACATCGGAAGATTGCAGGGCAATTATTTTTCCGACATCACACTATCCGATATACTTTTGTTGTCACAGGAGCGCGACACCATCGGGTTTATTCCCGAAATTTCGCTGAGATACAGGCTTCGTCCCTTGCTCGACCGCAAAATTGAAATCAAGAACATCACCATCGAAAGCCCATTTCTGTACCTCGAAGAGCTTCCCGACGGTAGCTGGAACGTCATGCACCTGACGCCTCCGTCGGACGACAAAGACACAACAGATACACACGTTGATTTTCTTATCAATCTCCGACAGTTCAGACTGAACAACGGAAAACTGAAAATAGCCTCATCCGGCGAGATGATTCCAAAAGAGCTACACCGACTATTTATCGAGCTTTCCGGGCGCTATTCGGACGAATCCCAATACCTCCGGCTCGACAGTTTATCGTTTGTTGCCGAAAATCCCGACCTGACGCTCAAACACCTGAGCGCATCCGTCTCCGCCGACAACAACGCGGTCAACATTCCCGACCTGTCGCTTCAAACCGCCGGGAACAATTTAAAAATAAACGGCAGATACACTTTTGCGGAAACAGCTCCCTCCTTTGTAAACATCGCGGCATCGGCTATTTGTCCCGACGAGTTTACCGATTTGTTGCCCGACGCTTTCCGGCTCGACGCGCACCCCGACATCAACCTGAATGTGCGATTAGAAAACAAAAACCTGTATGCCGATTTATCCCTGAGAGACAACCGTCAGGCGTTAGACGCGAAATTGCTTACCCAACAACTGTCGGACTATTTTGCAGATAGCGCCGCACAGATTCCCGTAGCCTATAAACTGGATATTCATCTGAAAGAAATTGATGCGCGACATTGGATAGGGCCGGTCGGCGCGAACTATTTTGCCGACGGCAAGCTGACCGTCGAAGGAAAAGGGTTTGACCCCAAAACCCTCCATGCAACCCTCCATGCCGATTTCAACAGCCTGCACGTCGACAATTACGCCTTACGTCAGTTGCATGTCGATTTAAACTACCGTGCGGGCAACGTCAGCGGACATGCGAAAGGCAACAGCGACGCGGGCGATGTAGAAATAACACCCGATATTCGGAGCATACTGAGCAACAATCCGTCCTACAACATCAGTATGAGCGTCCGGGAACTGAATCTCGCCCCGATAATACGCGACACAACCTACAACTCTCGCCTCAATCTGGATGCGCGGATAATCGGAAGCGGCCTCAATCCGGATAAAACAAACGCGCAGGGACAAATCAGTCTGAGGCCGTCGGAAATAACAGGTATTCGGGTCGACACTATATTCTCGACCCTCCGTTTCATCAATCAGAATGTAATTATCGACACGCTATTTATCCACGCGCTGGCAGCCGGGGCGAGTGCGAAAGGGAATTTTCATCTCGACGGCGCATCCGATCTACGCTTGCAAGTCGGCATCGAAGACATATCCGAAATCGCCGCACTCGCGGGCATCGACTCGCTGGAAACATCCTTGTCGCTGGACGCACATCTTACGGGACTCACCGACAGTTTGAAGGTCGACATCAGGCTCAATGCCGACAAAACAACATACGGCGACTATCTGCTGAAAAGCCTGTCGACACGCGCCTCTGCCGCAATTTTCAATCTGGGCGACAGCATTTGTGCCAACGCCGACGCTTGGGCACACGACATATCCATCGGCGATTTCGCGATCGATTCGCTGACCCTATCCGCATCGACCGACACAAAAGACATCGACATTCGCCTACAAGCCGACAACAAAGACCTTTCGGCCAAACTAAAAACGCTGATAAACCTCGACAGCATCGTCACAATAGCGCTCTCCGACCTTCGGCTCGACTACAAAACCCTCAAATGGCAGCTCGGCATCGACACCACAAAAATACACCTCTCCGAAAACGACTGCATCATCGACAGCCTGATACTCCTATCGACAGCGGCCGATTCATTGCAAACAATCCTCCTCGACGGCAAAATCAGCAGGAAAAACGACCAGCAGTTAACCCTACAAGTATCGAACATCAGCATCCCCGAACTGCTGAAAGTAACCGGAAGCGACTACGACATACAAGGACTCTTCACCTTAAACCTCGACATAGACGGCCCGCCCGACAACCCTTTTATCAGCGGAGGATTCGAGATAAAAGACGCATCGGTCGAGCAGGTCGCCATCGACTTTTTTGCCAGCGACATCATTTTCATGGACAAAGACCTGATGCTGACCTTCAACATTATTCCACAGGACAGCGGCGCGATAACCGCAGTCGGCAAACTACCGATGGAAATTCGTCCCGACAGTCTGCATTTTCTCATCATCCCCAGAAACGACGATCCTGTCAATCTGTCGCTAAACATCGACCGGTTACCCCTATCCATCATCAACACCTTCTATCCCCTCGACGACATCAAAGGCTACATCAAAACCAAAATCGTGCTCGACGGCACATTTGGCGCCCCCCGACTCATCGGAAACATCCGCCTGCTCGACGGAAAATTACGCCTCAACAAATACGGCATCGACTACCGGGACATACTCGGGACAATCAACTTCAACACCGACCACGTAAAAATCGACCAATTCTACATCAGAAGCAAAGACGGACGGATGACAATCGACGGCAAGCTCGACTTCGACTCCGAAATCTACAACGGCATCATCAAAACATCCGAATTAAATCTGCTCTTCAGCCGATTCAACCCCGTCGACCACCGCTACTACAACATGGAACTATCGGGCAACATCCATCTGCGAGGCGACAAAGACAGCATCCGCTTCGGCGGCGACATTCAAATACCCGAATCGCAATTCTACCTTCCGGCCGTAATGAATCTGATGGGCGCCCCCACCGCCTCCGAGCCGCCAACACCCCTATTACTACGGCAATCAGACAGAGAGCCGCACATTTCGACACCAGATTCCATCGTCCGCACCATCAAGCCCGACTCTTTAACATTCGAGTTAAATCGTCTTGCATTTCTCGACAATGCCAAAGGAAAAATTCGGATAAAAATCCCGCGAAACACCTGGATAAGGAACGAAGAATTACGGATCGAGCTTTCGGGAGACGTAGAATTACTGAAACACCGCGACTTTTTCGAAATTTTCGGGACGGTCGACGTCATCAGAGGCCAGTACAACATGCTTGGGAAAGTATTCATTATCCGGTCCGGCATAGTCACCTTTCAGGGCGGGCCGACAATCGACCCCCAGCTAAACATCGACGCGATGTACTCATTTCGCGACAACGACCGGACAAAAAAAGACATGACCATTCTGATAACCGGACAAGTATCATCACCCGAAATAAAATTCATGCTCGATCAGTCCCAAATCAGCGAAGGCGACGCGCTATCCTACATCCTGTTCGGCACCAGCATGGACGCCCTCACATCGGGTCAACAAGCCAGTCTTGGCGGCAGTTTCGGTACGTCCAATTTAGCTGAGACGCTAGCCGCCTCCCTGATATCATCGCAACTAACCAGGCTATTAGGCAAAACCCTGAACGTAGATTACATCGAATTCAAGGCAGGAAGTACGTTCGACAGCGCCACATTCACCGTCGGCAAATACATCACCAACAAGCTTTTCGTCGGTTACGAGCAGAACATCGGTCAATTAGCAAACGACGACGTAGCGCGTTACGAGATGAAAATGGAATACGAACTATTCAAATTTCTATTTCTACAATTGACCAGTTCCCCCCTCACAAGCGGTTTCGACCTGATTTTCAAATTCGACTCAAAAACAAAATAAAGCGTATTCGCAGGCCAATTCGCCAAATACGTACAAATCGACAGGAAACAAGAGAGGATTTTCAAACTTCCTTATTTTTTGAACGCACCCATCGGAGGCTTCAAAAGATGTTGTATTATCAAAAAACGTTTCAAATGCCACAAGTTTGGATTTGATAGTTTACTCATGTCGATATAAAACTCTTATGCCAAATACGCTGTTGGGTCAAAACCATCAAGCGCTTCCTTTCTTTCAATACAAGTGCCGCAAAGGCCACAGTGAATTTTTCCTCCTTTGTAGCATGAATAAGTATTTTCGAAAGGCACATTGATTTCTTTACCTATCAGCGCTATTTCACGTTTTGTCATCATGGTAAACGGTGCAAATATTTCTACTTGATTGGATGTACCACTTTTCACCGCTTTGTTCATATTTGTGATAAATTCTTCCCTACAATCGGGATAAATAACATGGTCGCCGGCATGATTGGTGATTATTAACCGCTTGCAATCCAAACTTTCGGCTATTCCCGCACAGATACTCAGCATGATGCCGTTGCGAAAAGGTACGACAGTTTTTTTCATATTTTCTTCTTCGTAATGTCCGTCAGGAATTTCCTTTCCCGAAAGCAGTAAATCGGAAACGAATCCCATCTTATTCAAATCCAATTCAATGATTTGATGCTCGATGCCCAATTCGCGGCAATTGGACGCGGCTATTTCAAGTTCTTTCCGGTTATGTTTTGAACCATAGTCAAAAGAAACGGCCAAACGTATTTCCGAGGCATATTTGTATAAAGCAACAGAACTGTCCATTCCGCCCGAATATAAGATAAGTATATTTTTGTTCATAAAGATATTTGTTCTCAAATTTGAAAGTTATTGTGAAAATGAGCGTTTATTATTCAAATTTAGCTTCAAAATCGTTAAAAAAATTGTATTTTCAATGTTTTTTGGTTGCAAATGTTATATTTTTGCATTCCGATTTTTTTAAAACAAGATTCGTGTCTTATTTGTTTAAAATAAAATATAAATCTTGCGATTATAGAGAATACTAATGAAAAACACATTGTTATTATTTTATTTTGAGAATGAAGTTTCTCAAAAAGAAATTTATACATTTCAAATTTTTAGTCAGAAATATGAGAAAAAGTGAAACAGAAGAATTGTACGTAGAAAAGATACTGGAAAAAATACCACCTCACATTAAACCAGTCAGTTTTTTAGTCGAAAATTTAGAAATTAGCAAAGAGTCCGCATACCGGCGTTTGAGAGGTAAAATTCCCTTTACTTTTGATGAAATAATAAGATTATCAAACAAACTTCAATTTTCGTTGGAAGAAATTGTTCCGACAAGAAATGAAGGGAATATTGTTTTTACGCTTCCGGAATATCCAAATTTGGAATATGAAGATTATCTTCATGCTGTTTTAATGAATTATCAGAATCAAATATCTGAGATTATTCAGGCAAAAGAAAACAGAGTCATGTTGTCAATGAATCACCTGTGGCCGATATTTATATTTGGCATGGAACATTTTTTCAAACTTTTTTACTACAAATGGGTCCGCCAAAAATATTCCAATTCATTTCATCTTTCGATGCGTGATTTAATTGTCCCAGAGAAAATAAAAGAGTTGAAGAAAAGCATCTCACAAGCAACAACTCTATTACAATCTGTTGTTATCATTGCCGACCGCGATATTTATCTTAATGCGGCAAAAGAGCTACAGTATTATTATCGCAGAAAATTGCTCACCGAAGAAGAATTTAACTTAATCTGTGATGATTTAGAGGGAAATATCAACGAAATAATGCAAATGGTGCTGGAGGGAAGAAACAAGATAGGAAATGTAAGGGAGATGTATATTTCGTCTTTGGGAATTTTTTCTAACAATTCGTATATAGAGTTTGATGACAAAGTAACATCGTTTTCTTATGTTTATGGCATCAGGTCGATAAAAACGACAGACCCTATTGCCTGTCAATCTCATAAAGTTAGTTTGGAGTGCTTGAAGAAGAATTCGGTGCTGATTTCGTTGTCAAATGAAGAATTGCAGATGGATTTCTTCAATAAACAAAAGGAATATATTAAGCAATTGAAAAATGATGAAGAATTGATTCTTTAAAAACGGATAATCAAATGTACAAAAAACACCTTTTCGCGATTTACACGAAAAGGTGTTTTTTTGTTTGGAAGTGGGGATTGTTACAAATTCAAATAAAAAAAATGAAAATCGTATTGGCCTTAAATAAGCATTAAAAGAAGCACTTAGAGAAAAGAAATAAAAACTTGTGAATAGAAAAATGAGTTTTTCTTCTTATTTTTTTGGAAAAACAAAAAAAAACCGTATATTTGCACCCGCAAAACGCTACTGGTGCCATAGCTCAGTTGGTAGAGCAACGGACTGAAAATCCGTGTGTCCCTAGTTCGATTCTTGGTGGCACCACTTTTGAAGACGCCAATTATCTATTAATTAGATTATTGGCGTTTTTCACTTTGAAGATTTGTCCCTTTTTTGTCCCTCAACTCCCCTTTA
>JAIRTG010000079.1 GCA_031255055.1 Prevotellaceae bacterium | reverse complement strand
TTTTGGCATCTGAACAGCGACATCTGGCTCGAGAAATACGATTATCCCGAAGCGGGGCCGTTGCTTGTGATGATGGCCTTTCTGCAACGTGTCATCAACGGCGGCGGCGACATCGTCCGCGAAATGGCTACTGGAAACGGTCGCCTCGACCTCTTGATGACGTACAACGGTCGGAAATACCCCATCGAACTGAAAATCCGATACGGAGACAGGTACATGGAAAAGGGTCTTGAACAGATGACCCGCTATATGGACGCCCATTGCTGCAATGAGGGCTGGATGGTCGTCTTCGATCGCCGTCCGACCGTCGGTTGGGAGGACAAACTCTATATGCGCAGAGAAATCGTAAACGGTAAAACGGTTACGGTGGTGGGGGTGTAGTGATTAGTGATTAGTGATTAGTGATTAGTGATTAGCAGGTTCGCCATGTTTAATACTTAATAATTAATCGTTAATCACTAATCACTAATCACTATAAACACTGTCTTACGGGGCGTTGCGGGGCAGCGCCCCGCAGAGGGGGTAGCGGAAGACCGCGCAGCGGGCTGAAGCGAGGGGGAGACTTCCCCCCCCCTAATTCTTCTTTATCTCTCTTATATGCCGGAAATTCTCCATTTCGCCGGTCTGCCGAACACCGATATTTTAAAATAATTAAATGTGAACCGCACCTGTTTCAGGGCTAAAACAAGTACCTTTGTCGACGGTGTAGAAAAACAGTCGGCACGATGGCGTTTCTATACCGTTCTATGTAACCAAATTTATCCACCTTTGTGTAACCAAATTTATCCATGATGAAAAAAACTCTTCTATCTATCGCTGTTTTGTTGCTCCCTTTTTTGTTCGCTAAAGCACAGGAAACCGCTAAAACAGATACTTTTCAGTTTACGGTCGTAAAAGAATTGCCGATTACGTCGGTGAAAAATCAGGCCAGCTCAAGTACCTGCTGGAGCTTCTCGGGACTGGGACTTTTTGAAGCCGAATTGCTCCGGTTGGGAAAACCGGAAGTAGACCTCTCGGCTATGTTTGTCGTCTATCGCTGCTATTCGGACCAGGCCGATAAATATGTTCGGACGCAGGGAAATATCAATTTCGCCCCGGGCGGGTCGTTCTACGATGTGCTGTGTGTATTGAAAAATGATGGTATCGTACCCGATGAGCTGATGAGGGGACTCAATTATGGTGAAGAACTGCATCGACACGGGGAAATGGACGCTGTGCTGGCGGCATACGTCAAAACCGTGGTGCAAAATAAAAACCGTAAACTGTCTACCGCATGGAAAAAAGGCTTCGACGGTATCCTCAACGCCTACCTGGGAGAACCTCCTACCGAATTTGTGTATAAGGGTAAAACGTATACTCCTCAGTCGTATATGCAGTCGCTGGGACTGAATATGGACGATTATGTCTCGCTGACGTCGTTTACACATCATCCGTTCTACGAGAAATTCGCTATCGAAATTCCGGATAACTGGCGCTGGTCGGAATCGTATAACCTGCCGCTGGATGAACTGATGCGGATTTTTGATTACGCTATCGATAACGGATATACAGTGGCGTGGGGCGCAGATGTGAGCGAAAAAGGATTTAATAGAAACGGTCTTGCTGTGAATCCCGAAACAAACACGGCGAATATGCCCGGTTCGGATCAAGCCCACTGGCTGGGTATTTCACAACGGGAAATGGAAGAAATGATATTTAACGCAACAGGTCCGCAACCGGAGGTAAAGGTGACGCAGGAGTTGCGTCAAGCCGGATTCGAGAATTATCAGACAACCGATGACCACGGGATGCTGATCTACGGTACGGCGAAAGACCAAAACGGAAAAAAGTATTACCTGGTGAAAAATTCATGGGGAACCGATAATAAATATAAAGGAATCTGGTATGCCAGCGAATCGTTTGTGGCACACAAAACAATCAATATCATGACACATAAAAATGCAATCCCAAAAGACTTGAAAGAGAAGTTGGGTATTCGATAGTCAGCCGATGAAAGAGGCGTCTCGCAAATGAGACGCCTCTTTTGTTTGTATCGACCGACAGAACGACCGATGTGTTTTTGTCGGCTTCGTTGCCCACAAGCGGTTCTAATCAATAGGCATGTCCGTCGGCGTCCAGGTCTTCGACTGTCGACGGCTTCTTTTCCAGCGAACGCCATGCGTAGAAAATATATGCCAGTACAAAGGGTATGAAAAACGATACGTAGAACATCGTTTTCAGCGTAAAGTAGCTGGACGAGGCATTGTATATCGTTAACGAACTTTGTAAACTCTCTACTGTTTGCGAATGATTTACTGCCGGATAGAATGCGGTGTTGTTGTATCCCAAAATCAGGAATAAAGCCAAGACTGCCAACACGGTTCCCGCACCTGTAAACCAGATTCCTTTTTTGTAACCGTCTTTCAAAACGGTCATCGTGATGCCGAACAATACGCCGACAACGCCTGTCAGGAAGATGAGCAAAACAAGCGGCATTTCAATCAGGTTGATGAAATATTTGTACGCAACCAGGCTTACATCGCCCGTTGAAGGGTCGACGGCAAAACCTTTTGCCGACAATGTCCAAATGACAAAGGCTAAGAAAAATACCAAAAACGGAATGGCGTTGTACCACAGGAATTTTTTAGCACGCGCTTCCAGCTTTTTATGTTCCAGCCGGTTGATGAAGTACAATGACGCCAGCGTTCTGGACAGAAACAGTACCGCAAATCCCAACAGCCAGTTGCGCGGATTGGCCAACGCATCCAAACCGTGCCAGGCATTGTTCCAAGTACTGATAATCGGCATGTCGGAGAGATTTGTCAGGTTGGCTTTGTTTACCGTAAAATCCGATCCGGTGAACAGGGTTGCAACAACTACCCCCAAAAGGAATGTGCCGCCGATGCCGTTTATCAGTAAAAATGTCTGCCAGGTCTTTTTACCCAACAGGTTGCCGGGCTTCGATTGAAATTCGTATGATACCGCCTGTATCACAAAGCACAGCAGAACAACGATCCATGCCCAGTATGCGCCGCCGAAACTGGTGGAATAGAATAGCGGAAAGGAGGCAAAAAACGCTCCCCCGAACGTGACTAATGTGGTGAAGGTGTATTCCCATTTACGTCCGAGCACGTTTACGAGCAGGCGACGTTCGTCGTCGGTTTTTGAAAGGGAGAAAATCATCGACTGTCCGCCCTGTACGAATAGCAGGAATACCAAAAGCCCTCCTAAAAGGGATATGACAAACCACCAATATTGTTGAAGAAATTCATACGACATAATTGTATATTTTAAAAGTTATTATGAATCATCATCCGGATAATTTATTTAGCCTTTTCTTCGATACGTGGGCCTTGTTTGATCTGTTTGAGCAGGATGCCGATTTCGGCTATCAGCAGAATGGTGAACAATGCCAGAAAGATGAAGAAAGTCAACTTTACGGCATTTGCCGATATGTTCGAGACGGCCGCCTGTACCGGAAGTACGTCCTGAATAGCCCAGGGCTGACGGCCTACTTCGGCGACCACCCATCCCAATTGCCCGGCAATGTATCCGAGGGGTATCGACAAAATGGCTATCCATTGTAACCATTTCATGTGTTTGATTTTGTCTTTCTTGTGGAAAATCAAGATGACAACGAAGAATGCCAGAAAATAGAAACCCAACATGACCATCACACGAAAAGAATAGAATGTCAACGGTACATTGGGAATCAAGTCTTCGGGTTTATCAAGGTAACCGTATCCGAAGAAGTCGTAATTTGTTTCCAGCGTTTGACGCTGCACTGCGGCCTCGTCCATGTCGCCGGCGACTTTCGCTTTCCGATAGGCGTCGAGCGCACCGATGGCGGTTTGTCCTTTCGACTTCATTTCTTCAAAGGACAGGGCGACAGTTCCGTCGACTTTCGGATAACCTCCCCGAATGATGTCGTTGATTCCGGGTACAAAGGCGTCCAAATCCCTGTAGCCTAAATATGACAAGAGCTTAGGGAAAGCTATTTTCATGACAACAGGTTCAACGCCGTCGTCGTAGGCCTTCTTTTCGGGATTTAAAATGCCGACTCCGATAAGTTCCACCCCGTTGGAACCGTCGTATAATGCTTCCATTGCGGCGAGCTTCATCGGCTGATGTTGCGCAACCCTGTAACCGGAACCGTCGCCGGTGATGATGAGCAAAACCGTGGCGACGAGACCAAACAATGCGCCGATTTTCATACTTTTCATTGCGAATTCGGTTTCGCGCTTTTTCATCAGAAACCAGGCGCTGATTCCGGTAACGAACAGACCGCCCAGTACCCATCCCGACAACACGCTGTGGAGAAACTTATTGACGGCAACGGGAGAGAAAAGTACGCTCCAAAAACTTGCCATCTCGTTGCGAACAGTGTCGGGATTAAATTCCATGCCCGCAGGATATTGCATCCATGCGTTTGCAACCAAAATCCACAGGGCGGAAATTGTCGCACCGGCAACGGTCAACCACGTTGACGCCAAGTGGAAACCTTTGCTAACCCTGTTCCATCCGAAGAACATCACCGAAATAAACGTGGCCTCCATGAAGAAAGCAACAATGCCTTCGATGGCCAACGGCGCTCCGAAAATGTCGCCTACAAACCAACTGTAGTTCGACCAGTTTGTTCCAAACTCAAATTCGAGAATGATTCCGGTTGCTACTCCAATCGCAAAGTTGATTCCGAATAAAGTCATCCAGAATTTCGCGATTTTTTTCCATTTTTCGTCGCCCGACCGATAATACTTCGTTTCCATTATCGACATTATCACTCCGAGACCCAAGGTTATCGGAACAAATAACCAGTGGTACATCGCCGTCATGGCGAACTGAGCCCGCGACCAATTGATCAAAGATACATCTACTAATTCCATAATCTAATTCATGTTGTTAATTTTAAAGTAATTCATTGAGATTTGTTGATTTTGAGAATACACCGAGAACCGTCTTTATTGCGCTCTTTCTCCGTATTGTGTACCTGTATCTGTTGTTCTTTCACAAACCGGACAAAGAAAAGGGGGGCGGTTTTATAAAGCTATTTGAGCTTTTATGTTTATTACTGAGTATTCTATCAAATGCAAATATATTAAATTATCCGACTCTTCATGTTAAAATAAAATGAGTTTTGATACAATTGCACGAATAGAGAAATGGCCGTTACCTTTTTATTTTGTTATTTTTCTACAAACGGACAACACAAATCGTTATCGAACATTCAAATATTATAGCGATGCACAATCACCGAAAAGTGTTTATACCTTTTGTAATCGTATTTTTATTCTACCGAGAGGCTAAATTACACTGACACCTACCGGACGGTAATTGATTCATCAATCGGCTTTTTACATTTATATGAAATTTTATTCCGATTGGCGATACCCTGCGGATTCCAAAAGGTCGGCGATATCCAAGCAAAAGATGGGGAGATTGGATGCGGTAGCAAAGAGTTGTGGGCAATGTCATTCGGTGAAGGATTAAATAGCGCTTTCAGTCCTTGTCGTCTTTTTCCCGGAAAGAGAAAGAGAAAGAAAAAGAGAAGGAGGGGGGGGAAGTCTCCCCCTCGCTACAGCCCGCCTGCGGCGGTCTTCCGCTACCCCCTCTGCGGGGCGCTGCCCCGCAACGCCCCGTAAGACAGCGTTTAACGATTAGCGATTAGTGATTAACGATTAATTGTCAAACATGGCGAACTTGCAAAT
>JAIRTG010000149.1 GCA_031255055.1 Prevotellaceae bacterium | reverse complement strand
ATCACTAATCACTATAAACGCTGTCTTACGGGGCGTTGCGGGGCAGCGCCCCGCAGAGGGGGTAGCGGAAGACCGCCAACGGCGGGCTGTAGCGAGGGGGAGACTTCCCCCCCCTAATTGTCTTTCTCTTTCTCTTTCTTCAAGGAAATTGTGCTTCTTTTTTCCGGTAATACTGTTGCATGACGAAGAAAGCCTGTTTCTTTTCGCCCCACGACGAGACCAGTCCTTTTCGGTTGAAGAAGTCTTGCAGTCCGAAGTTCTGTCGGCGCGGCGAGAGAAAATCGACAAGTATCCACGGTGACAGTCCTGCCAGTCCGTCGATGCGGTCGAACAGGGCGAGGTTGCAGCGATAGAGTTCGGCCTGAAACTCTTCCGTCCATCGTTCCGACTTGTCGCCGTGTTTGCCGGCCGGTGCGCTGCCGCCGAATTCGCTGACGATTACCGGCTTGTTGTAGGGAATGTGCCAGTTGGCGTTCATCCATTCCCCCGACGTGTTGCCCCAATACCAGCCCATGTAGGAGTTGAAGCTGATGATGTCGACATATTCGTTCAGGTTGTCGCTCAGGTGAATGGTTTTACCGTTTTCGCTGTCGGCGGTATTGTCGCTCCGGGTGATTTCCATTGCCATACTGAGTAGTCGGGTGTTGTCGAGCGAACGGGCGTAGCAGGCCAGACGACTCAAAAACCTGTCGCCGATGCTTCCGCGCCGGACAAAAGTCCGGGCACCAACTTCGTATATTCTATCTCACAGGATGCACAGGGAAATATCTGGATAGGCGGACGTAAAGGGAGTACGTCCGTCTATAACCCCCGAACGGACACTTGGCGACACCTGCCGCTGTATCAGGTGAACTATATCGTCCCACGTAATTCGCAGGAAATGCTCGTAGCTACCGAACAGGGCGTCATGCTGGCAAATACGACCACCTATGCCATCACACCCTGTACGTTTAATAAAAACCTGAAAAGTATCTTCGTCACCGATATACACATCCGGTCGGACTCTATCATCACTGCGCGACTCGCAGGGCAATTTCTATTTCGGCTCGTATGAAGGTGTAACCGTCTTTCATCCGGCGAAAATAGTACATACACCTCCGCCAACCGGAAAGCTCTATCTCCAAGACCTGATTGTCTTTAATAAAAAAATAACCCCCAAAGACAAAAACTTACCTCTCGAACTTGCACTTGATAACAGTATGACTGTTCGCCTGCACCATCACCAACATTCGTTCTCTATCCGCTTCACAGCTATCGACTTTGCCAATACCCACAATCGCCGCTTTACGTGGATGCTCGACGGCATCGACCGTGACTTCAACGTCCCCGCATACGAAACAACGGCAAACTATACCAATATGCAACCCGGAGATTACACGTTCCGCCTGCGCTATATCGACACCAATAATGCGATCCTCGACGAACGCACACTGCTGATAACGGTTCAACCGCCGTTTTGGCATACGGTCTGGGCGCGTATGCTGGAAGTACTGCTTGTTATGGCTATTGCAACCGGCATCTATTTCACCGCTAAACGGCGGATACACAAAAAACAGGTGCAGGAACGTATTGACTTTTTCCTGCGCATGGCGCACGACATCCGCAATCCGCTCACGCTTATCAAAGCGCCACTGTATGAACTCAAACAAATGCCGGAAACAACCCAGCACGGCGAATACCTTTTTGACACCATCGCCCGTAACCTCGACAAACTTACGGGAGTGTTCAACCGCCTGCTCGATTATAAACGCGAACTCGATGAAGTGCGGGACACAGACCATCAACCAATCGAAACAATCGAAGCTACCGAACCGACCGCGGCAATTGAATCGGAGACGGACGGCGCCAATTATACGGCGCTTATGGTTGAAAGTAACGAGGAGCTGTGCAATTTTCTCACACTTGCGCTGAAGGCCAACATTAAAATGGCCGTGAGCCGGAATCCCGACGAAGCGTGGCTCGAAATACAGACACTCCATCCCGATGTCATCATCACCGACCTCTTTATGCCCGCACTATCGGGCGTGGGCCTGCTCGAAAAGATAAAAAACACTTTTGAAACGTCGCACATACCGGTAATCATGCTGAGCGCCGCCACCGACAGGCAACTAAAACTCCGCACTATATCCAGCGGCGCCGATGCCTATATAGAAAAACCTTTTGAGGTGGCCGAGCTTAAAATAAGGATAGAAAACATACTGAACAATCGCCGACTGCTGCGTCGCAAGTTTATCGGAACAAACATCCACGAAATAGACACAGAAAACACGCTGGATGCGCAATTCATCCGTCAAGCCACCGAAATAGTCGCCCAAAATCTGACAAACAGGCGCTTCTCGGTCTCCGATTTTTCGCAAGCGATGGGTATAAGCCGTTCGCTGCTCTATAACAAATTCAATACGCTGACCGGCCATACACCCAAAGATTACATAAAACTCATGCGCATGAAAAAAGCAATCGCGCTCTTCCGTGAAAACCGCTATACTATCAACGAAGTGTCTTACATGGTCGGTTTTGAAGAAGCGCCCTATTTCAGCACCTGCTTCCGGAAGATATACGGAAAGACACCGACAAAATTTATCGAAGACGAACTGACCGGCAACTGACACTCCTCTCCCCGACCCTCTCCAAAAAAAGAACGCAAAGGTTTTCGCAAAGGGTGCAATCCATGCCTCACTCCGAACAGGACGTCGCCTTGCGTCGTGATTTGCGTCAAAGCCGGGTAGCGATCCCCGTCGAAGGATGGAATGTGGGTTGCACTGTTGCCGAGAATACATTTCGTACCTGACAGCACGAAAAAACAATCCTGTGCGTTTCTACCAACATATTGTCCCTGACGGGATATGCTTGGTTAGGAAGATGTGTATAAACGGTAGGTTGGGGAGAGGAGTGTACCGGCGATTAATTGCGGTGCAATACACAAAGTTATCAAGGCGGGTTCAAAGATTGACACAAATCGAAATGACTGTTAAAATATGACAGATTTAAAGCAATAATCCAAAAAAAAGACTCAGCCTTGTATCTTTTTTTCTCAAATAGTTTAACTTCGCACTCCCAAAAATTGAACCCGCAAAATTATGCTTCAAACAATATTAATCTCTGCCGTAATGTTGACCGTCGCCGTATTATTGATGGGCTTCCGTGTCTTTTTTACGCAAAACGGAAAATTTCCATCCATCCATATCGGCGACAATAAGGCGATGAGAGATAGGGGTATATCCTGCGCAATGTCGCAAGACAGAGAAGCACAAAAAGAAAATAAAAGATTAGATAAAAAAGATATTGTAAACGAAATTATTGAAAATTATTAATTCCAAATTGTATGAAAAACCTTTCACTTATCTTCAATGCTATTTTAGCAATCGCAGTTATCGTTTTATTCGTGTTGGTTTTGGGCGGAAAATCAAAAGAGACCGACAACAAAACCGAGAGCGGTTCAACAAAAAATATCGAGTCCGAAAAATTGCCGGTTGCGTATATCAACGTTGATTCTTTGCTGATAAATTACCAATTTGCAAAAGATGCGAATGAGGCATTGATAAAAAAAGAAGAAGACGCCCGTTTAAAAATCAATACAGGTGCACGCCAATTGCAAGACAAAATGAACGAATTCCAACGCAAGCTGGAAAATAACGCATTTTTGAGCCGTGAAAGATCCGAACAAGAGCAAACCAAAATCATGAAAGAACAACAACAATTGCAGGAATTGGATGCAAAACTTTCACAGGAACTGATACAGGAACAACAAAAAATGAATATGGCGATCTTCGACAGTATTAATAATTTTTTAGCCGAATACAATAAAGACAAAAGATTCGATCTTATTTTGGGAACAACCGCCGGAGGTACGATTCTACAAGGAGATGACCGATATAACATCACACTCGAAGTGACTAATTTATTGAATCAGCGTATGTCGAAAAAATAATTTCTTTTTCATTTGGTAAAAGTACAGGGGCTGTCTGAAAATTTTTCGGCAGCTTTTGTTTTTTATCCGTCTGAAGCACAAAATTCAAAAAACGACCGTTCAAGTTTATTGACAACCGAATGGCTTCGCACACAGACTTTTCTTTATATTCCACAAATTATCACATTTTTTATACTCCAAACGAAAATAGATTTTCTTCCCTAACAATTTACTTTATTAATTTTACCGGAGAAACGAATTTATTCAACCACACAAGAGGCTTTTTCTCGAATGTAAAATCCACAACATCATTAAAACAACGATAATTATCACAATATTTCACTTACTTACCCCCATAACTTCAAGCATAAACAGATGAAAAATAAAATCTTCGTTTTTTTATTCTTTATTCCCACACTGATTCTTTCACAAGAAAAATATACGCTCAAACAATGCATTGAGTTGGGACTGGAACAAAATTATGCCATCAAAATAGTAAAAAACAGTCAACAGATTTCAGACAACAACGCGAGCATCGGCAATGCGGGATTTTTGCCCACAGTCGATTTGTCCGCAGGCTATTCGGGCACGTTGAACAACACAGAACAATTTCCGTTTTCGGGCGACAAAATATCAAACAACAATATTCATAACTATGGCTTCAATGCGGGTATCGACGTGAATTGGACAGTTTTCAACGGCTTCAGCGTTTTGACAAATTATCATAAGCTAAAAGAGCTGCAACAAATCGGAGAACTGAATACACGTGTGAGCGTCGAAAATTTCATTTCAAATTTTTCATCGGAATATTACAATTATATCCGCCAATCTATTCGGGAAAAAAGTCTGCGATTTGCGATTGAATTATCCAAAGAGCGTTATCGGATTGCGAAAACCCGCTACGAAATCGGGAATTTATCATTGCTGGAGGTACAGCAGGCCGAAGTTTACCTGAACGCCGATAAATCAAATTTGATGAAACAACATGAAACCCTGAACTCTATCCGATACACTTTGAAAGAACTGCTTGCCATTAAAGATATTGAGCTTCCGATTGAATTTGCCGACACAATTATCAACTACGACATCTTTTTGTATAAAGAAGAGCTTTGGCAAAAAACACTCGAAAACAATGTATTTCTGCATATCGCAAAAAAAGAAAACGAAATCAGCCGCCTTGATTTGAAAAACATACAAAGCCGGAATTATCCGTATCTGCGCTTCAATGCAGGCTACGGCTACTCGCAAAACCGGTACGAAACAGGCACTTATCAACGGCAAGATAATCTGGGATTGAACTATGGATTGACGCTGGGTTTCAACATATTTGACGGAATGAACAGAAAAAGACAGCAGCAGAATGCCAAAATCGAAATGCAAAATAATGAACTCAACTATAAACAATTGGAATTAAGTTTGTATTCCGACATCTCGAATGCTTGGATGGCATTTCAAAACAATATGAAACTGGTCGACTTGGAAAGGGGGAACCTCCAAACCGCTAAAAATTATTATGAAATTGCGATGGAACGTTATCTTTTGGGCGAATTATCGGGTTTTGAACTTCGCGAAGCGCAAACGAATTTGCTGAACGCAGAAGAACGATTGGTGCAGGCCGAATTTGATACAAAACTCTGTGAAATAACGCTGATGCAAATCAGCGGACAATTGCTCAAATACTTGGAATAACGTTTTAAATTGACCGGAAACCAAACAAGCCTAAAATCTTTTGAACGTCGTTTTTTATATCCCTCTTTCTTTTTTATCCGCCGAGCATGAAAGAAATAATTTGTGCCGGAAATCGTATATTTTTTACTTTCAGCTATTTGATTATTTCAACAAATGCTATATCTTTGCAGTCCGTTTATTATCCCCCATAATAAAGTTGTTTTTCAAGAGTTAACTATCCTGTTTTGTGCCGATTAGCCTCATTCAAAACTTGATTTGCACTCTCAAAAAACAAGAAGTATTAATTTCATAATAAAATAAACAATAAAGTGAACACTTTAAGTTATAAAACAATTTCTGCCAACAAAGCTACTGTGCAGAAAAAATGGGTATTGGTGGATGCTACCGATTTGGTACTTGGTCGTATGGCAACCAAAGTTGCAAAACTTTTACGCGGGAAATACAAACCAAACTACACTCCACACGTAGATTGCGGTGATAATGTTATTATCATCAACGCCGAAAAAGTGAAACTGACCGGCAACAAATGGACGGACCGTATATATTTGAGACACACAGGTTATCCGGGAGGTCAGCGCGAAATGACTCCTAAAGTTTTGATGGAAAAAAGTCCTGAAAAACTTATCAGAAAAGTATTAAAAGGCATGTTGCCGAAAAATCGCTTAGGAGCTCAATTATTAAATAATTTATACGTTTTTCCGGGAGCCGAATACAACATGCAGGCTCAACAGCCGAAACAAATCGATTTAAATTCACTTAAATAACAAATATGGAAGTAGTAAATGCCTTAGGAAGAAGAAAAGCGGCAGTAGCCCGCATTTTCGTAACAGAAGGAAACGGACAAATTACTATCAATAAACGCGATTTAGTTGTATATTTCCCATCTCCCACTTTGCAATACGTCGTCAAACAACCATTGAACAAATTAGGCGTTACCGAAAAATATGACATTAAGGTCAACTTAGACGGTGGCGGTTTCAAAGGACAAGCCGAAGCCTTGCGTTTGGCGATTGCGCGTGCATTGGTAAAAATTAATCCGGAAGACAAACCGGCGCTCAAAGAAGAAGGTTTTATGACCCGTGACCCACGCGAAGTAGAACGTAAAAAGCCGGGACGTCCCAAAGCACGTAAAAGATTCCAATTCTCAAAACGTTAATTTTATTTGTAGTTTTTTTTATTTGCTGTTTGATTATCAAAAACAGTAAACGGCAAATTATCAAAACCGTAAATTAAAATATATTGAGTTTAGTATCTAAATTCTCAAGACCTTTTCAAGCTACTTGAGGATTGAATTTAACAGAATGTAAACTATTTTTAAAACAACATGTCAAGAACAAATTTTGAAGAATTATTAAACGCAGGCAGTCACTTTGGACACCTCAAACGCAAGTGGAATCCGGCAATGGCTCCTTACATTTTCATGGAACGCAATGGCATTCACATTATTGATTTGCACAAAACCGTCGTGAAAGTTGATGAAGCCGCCGAAGCATTAAGAAAAATTGCGCGTCAGGGGCGTAGAATCCTTTTCGTGGCAACAAAAAAACAAGCTAAAGACATCGTTACCGAAAGAGCCATTGCAATTGGAATGCCCTATATCACAGAGCGCTGGCCGGGAGGAATGTTGACAAACTTCCCCACTATACGCAAAGCTGTGAAGAAAATGTCAACCATCGACAAAATGACCGCCGATGGAACGTTTCAAAATGTATCCAAAAGGGAAAGGCTACAAATTGCACGGCAGCGCGAAAAACTTGAAAAAAACTTGGGAAGCATCGCCGACCTTATCAGACTACCCGCTGCACTTTTCGTTGTTGATGTAATGAAAGAAAATATTGCCGTAAAAGAAGCTGTCCGTTTGGGTATTCCCGTTTTTGGTATCGTCGATACAAATTCAGATCCCAATGATATAGACTTTGTGATTCCGGCAAACGACGACGCAACAAAATCAATAGAAGTCATTCTTAATGCTATTTGCGACGCTATTCAAGAAGGATTGGACGAAAGAAAAACGGAAAAAGAAGAAATAGAAGCATCGGAAGCTCCTGTTGTGGTGAAAGAAAGAAAATCGCGCGTACACAAAAAAAATAAACCAAAAAAAGAAGACGATGAAGAATCGAAAACGCATGTAGCGAATAAATTCATCGGAAAAGACGACAAACAATTATAAGTTCTTCATATAAATATAACGAGTTACAAGTTATGGGATAAGACTTTTGTCGTCTGGTAACGGTAACTCGTTTTTTATATAAATTACTTCAAGGAATACAAGCAATTTTTTTAGAAACAAATAAAAACAGTACAAAAGTTATGGTAAATGTAACAATGGCAGACATCCAAAAACTACGCAAAATGACAGGTGCAGGAATGATGGATTGCAAAAACGCATTGATCGAAGCCGAAAGTGATTTTGACAAGGCAATAGAAATTATACGTAAAAAAGGGCAAGCAGTAGCAGCAAAACGTAGCGATAGAGACGCTTCGGAAGGTTGTGTACTTGCAAATGCAAAAGACGGCTTTGCCGCAATCATCGCGTTGAAATGTGAAACCGACTTCGTCGCTAAAAATGCTGATTTTGTGGCGTTGACACAATCTATTCTTGACACAGCTATGGCTGCAAAAGCAAGCTCTTTAGACGAAATTAAAAACCTGACAATTGAAGGACGCACCATCTCAGATCTGGTTATTGAACGTAGCGGTGTCACAGGCGAAAAAATGGAATTAGACTATTACGAGTTTGTGCAAGGCGCTTCTACAATCTCGTATATCCATCCGGGAAATAAATTAGCCACAATCGTAGCATTCAACGAAAGCGATATCGACTATCAGGTTACCCGCGACATCGCGATGCAGGCTGCCGCTATGAATCCGGTTGCGCTGGACAGAGATGCTGTTCCGACAAAAATTATCGAAACCGAATTGGAAATCGGACGCGACAAAGCCCGCCAAGAAGGAAAACCGGAAAATATGCTCGACAAAATTGCTCAGGGACGCTTGAATAAATTTTTCCAAGAATCAACACTGCTTGAACAAGATTTTATCAAAGATGGAAAAATAGCCGTAAAAGATTATTTAAAAGCAAATAACGCATCAGTTGCCGATTTCAAACGTGTAACTCTGAATTTAGACTAAAGGATAATAATCTTTATCACAAAATTTGAGGATGGGAACAAAAAATTTCATCCTCATTTTATTTTATCCGCATCACAACAGGCATGGCTAACCCCATTGATGATGAAAATCTTAATAATACACAAACAGGCCATTTACATATAAAATTATTACTTTTGCACCTGCGATTAAATTATTTACTGAAACACAACATAAAACCGGCATGATTAACCATCAGTCACACAAAGCAACTTAATCATCAAAGGTTCCCTGCAACAAAAACAACAATAAACAGATGAAAAAAATAAGAGTGCGATTTGCACCAAGTCCCACCGGTCCGCTTCATATCGGCGGTGTCAGAACAGCCTTATACAACTATTTATTTGCAAAAAAACACGACGGAGAAATGTTGCTCCGCATCGAAGATACAGACTCGGCACGTTTTGTGCCGGGCGCCGAAGACTATATCATCGAATCGCTTGAATGGCTTGGCATAAAAATAGACGAAGGCGTCGGGTATGGCGGCGACCATGCACCCTACCGCCAAAGCGAACGCAAAGCGATTTATCGGCGATATGTCGACCAATTGCTCAATAACGGCTTGGCCTATATCGCTTTCGATACCCCCTCCGAACTGGAACAGAAACGAAATGAGATTCCTAATTTTCAATATGATGCTTCTACACGGGAATTAATGCACAACTCACTGACAATGTCAAAACACGACGTGAGTAAACGTATAGAGCGAGGCGAGCAATATGTTGTCCGAATCAAAATCGAACCCGATCAAGAAATCAAAATAAATGACTTGGTTCGGGGCGAAGTCATTATCAATTCTTCCGTTTTGGACGATAAGGTTTTGTTTAAATCGTCGGATAATCTGCCGACATACCATTTGGCAAATGTGGTAGATGACTATCTAATGAAAATATCCCATGTCATTCGCGGCGAAGAATGGCTTCCATCGGCTCCGCTTCATCTGCTTCTATACCGTTATTTGGGTTGGGAAAATGAAATGCCCGCATTTGCGCATCTTTCTTTACTGCTGAAACCCGATGGAAACGGTAAATTGAGTAAACGCGACGGCGACCGTTTAGGGTTTCCTGTGTTTCCTTTGGACTGGAAAGACCCGAAAAGCGGAGAAATTTTTTCAGGATACCGCGAAGCAGGCTACTTTCCCGAAGCTGTTGTCAACTTTCTGGCTCTACTCGGATGGAATTCCGGCACAGAGCAGGAACTCTTTAGCATACAAGAATTGGTCTCGCTGTTTTCGCTGGAAAGAGTGAGTAAAAGCGGGGCCAAGTTTGATTATGAAAAAGCAAAATGGTTCAATCACAAATATCTGCAATTAAGATCGAATGAAGAATTAGCCGAAATTTACCAACAGTATTTGGTTGTTGAAAAAGACATTATTGAAGATACGGAGAAAATAATCAAGATAATATCCTTGATAAAAGAACGTGTGAACTTTGTAACCGAATTTTGGGAACAGTCCTATTTCTTTTTTGAGGCGTCCGGGAGTTATGACGAAAAAGCCGTAAAAAAACGATGGAAAGCCGAATCTCCTCAACAAATGAATCAGCTTATTGCGATTCTCACGAATGTTGAGAAATTCACTGCGGAACATACAGAGTCTGCCGTAAAAAGATGGATAGAAGAAAACAAATATGGAATGGGTGCTGTGATGAATGTTTTTCGTCTTTCGATTGTCGGCGAATTGAAAGGACCCCATATATTCGACATTATAGAAGTTTTGGGAAAAGAAGAAACGGTCAGGCGGATTCAACAAGCCATAAACACACTGCAATAAGCGTTTTTCATGCCTTTCATTTAATTATTGAACGAAAAAAGCCTTATTGTACACGATGAAACGGGTATTAATCATAACATACTACTGGGCGCCGAGTGGTGGCGCCGGCGTCCAGCGATGGTTGAAATTCAGTAAATACCTTCCAGAATTTGGTTGGCAGCCTGTCGTTTACACACCGCTAAATCCCGAATACCCGTCAATCGACCATTCTTTGGAAAAAGATATTCCCTCCACTATTGAAGTACTAAAAAAATCAATTTGGGAACCTTACAATATCTACAGAAACCTGTTGGGTAAAAAAAATGAGACCATAAATGCAGGCTTCATTTCCGAAGACAAACCCAAAACATGGAAAGAAAAACTGTCAATATGGATACGGGGAAACTTTCTCATTCCTGACCCTCGCCGTTTTTGGATTCGTCCGTCCGTCCGATTTCTCAGAAATTATTTGAAATCAAATCCGGTAAATGCCATCATAACCACAGGCCCGCCTCACTCAATGCACTTAATAGGGCTAAAACTGAAAAAACAATTCCCCGATATTCCTTGGATAGCCGACTTTCGCGATCCCTGGACAAATATTGATTTCTATCAAGATCTCCATCTGACACGGATTTCCGACTATATTCACCATAAATTAGAGAAAAAAATTGTAGAATCGACCGACTATTTGATGACCGTTTCGCCGGGATGGAAAAATGATTTTCCATACTTATCCCCTAAAAGCGTCGCCGTCGTCACCAATGGATACGACGAAGAAGACGGGCGGTTATCAACGGTTGAATTAGATCCGTTTTTTTCAATAGCGCATATCGGAACGTTAAACGATGCGAGAAATCCCCTCGTATTATGGAACGTTTTAAGGGATTTATGCGCAGAAAACATGGAGTTCAAAACCGATTTAAGGATTAGATTAACAGGAAAGACCGATTATTCCGTTATCTCGGCGCTAAAAGAAAACGATTTGGAGAAAAATCTAATCAAGACCGATTACCTGCCGCATACCGACGCCGTCGAACAGCAAAAATCTTCTCAAATATTACTCTTACTCATAAATAAAAGCAACAATGCGAAAAGCATTTTGACGGGAAAATTCTTTGAATACTTATTGGCAAACCGTCCTATTCTGGCTATCGGCCCGACTGACGGCGATGTTGCGGACATTCTAAACAAAACCAACAGCGGACTGATTGCCGATTTTGACGATGAGGATAGCATGAAAAAAATCATTCTGAACTATTATGACGCATACAAAAAGAATCGTCTTTCTGTGAAAAATGCCGACATAAAACAATTCAGCAGGAAATCGCTCACCTCCGAACTCTCTCAATTGTTGGACAGTATCACCCCAAAAGCCACTGTTGGTGAATAGTGACTTCGCCTGCGACGAATACAATCCGTAAATCCTGTAGTAAATCCCACGAATCCCGATTCAGGTACAGAAAAAAGGCGCCCCGCAGAAGGCGCCCTACAAGTTAACCGCTTTTCTATCGACACGTACGCCGCAGGCGATACGCTCCATCAATACCGATTAGCGTTGTTTTTTCAGTTCCTTGATTGCTGTTTTTACGGTTTTGTCATCCTTATAAAACATCGGGAAAAAGCCTTCTTCACCCAAGATATTCCGTGTGACGTACGACTTCAGTTGCCGACCGATCAAACTGCTTGACTTGTTAATCTGAGCCGTATTTTCTTCGATACCTTTCGATTTTGCGTAAGCGACAAACTTATTCAGCAAATCCTGCGTGTCCAAATAACGCTCCATATCCTGCCACGACTTCAACTTATTCAGCGCTTCGCGATTTTCGTCCGTATATTGAAAAGCATATTGATACAGGTAGCGATAATTCACAACTTTATTCAAATAAGGAGTATATTCCGTTGTATCGCGCGGCACAAAGATGTCGGGCATAATACCCCCTCCGCCATAAACGGTTCGTCCGTTCAGAGTTTTATACACCGGACTGTCGGCAGTATGGATACTGTCGGCATTATCAAATTCGCCGTGCTCGACTCTCGAAAATAAATCCATCCCATACTCCTCGCCTTTACCCATTTCGTATGGTTTCTGGATACTCCGTCCCGACGGCGTGTAATACCTTGCAACCGTCAGCCGGATTGCGGAGCCGTCGGAAAGAGGTATCTGCTGTTGCACCAGACCTTTGCCGAAGGAACGCCGTCCGACAATGACGCCGCGATCGTTATCCTGAATCGCACCCGCAAAAATCTCACTTGCCGACGCCGAAAATTCATCAATAAGCACAACAACCGGCTGCTCCTGACAGGTACCCCTTCCGTCGGAAACAGCGTCGAAACGAGGATACGATTGGCCTTCGGAATAGACAATCATCTTGTTTTTCGGCAGAAATTCGTTTGTCATCTGAATAGCCTGATCCATATATCCGCCATTATTTTCGCGCAGGTCGATGATAAATTTGACGGCTCCTTCGCTTTTAAGCTGTGCGATGGCCGTCAAAAATTCGGTATAAGTCGTCGCGGCGAATTTGCTTATCTTGATGAATCCGATACCCGGCTCGACCATATAGGCGACGTCTACCGAATTGACGGGGATATCGCCACGAGTAACGGTGTAGTATAATGTTTCGGGCGTACCCCAACGGCGAATACCCAATTTCACCTGCGTTCCTTTTGGGCCTCTCAGTTCGCGCATCACTTTTTCGTTCGTTATTTTTTTCCCTACAAAAGCGCTGTCGTTCACTTCCACGATACGGTCTCCCGCCAGAATCCCCACCTTTTCGGAAGGGCCTCCACTGATAACGCTCACTATGTTTACCGTGTCATTCCGGAGGTTGAACTGTACGCCGATGCCGCTGAAACTGCCCTCGAGTTCACTGTTTACATTATCCAAATCTTCAGCGGAAATGTACACCGAATGGGGATCCAGTTTATTGATCAAATCACGCATCAATTCTTCTGTCATTTCGACTCCGTCGACAGGGTCGACATACTGCGTCTCGATGAGCGACAAGACCTCGTCGACCTTATTGCCCTGGAATTGGCGCGTCAAAAAATTGTTGAGCGAAATGCGGCTTGCACGCGCACCGGCTCTTCTCGCCAATAAATTACCCAGAAAAAAGCCTGTTACTACCGTTAAAAATAGGACTAAGGCAAGAAAAATATTCCTTTTGCTACTCATTTGAATTATCTGTTTTTACAAAGTTTCTTATTTCTGTTCCAAGAAAACGACAGCTATACCTGCGCGTTCGAGCAGTTCGATACCATCCGTTATCCGGTATTTTTCGCCGTACACAACCCTTTTTATTCCGGCCTGAATAATCAGCTTTGAACATTCGACACAGGGGGATGCCGTCACGTAGAGCGTTGCGCCGTCGCTGCTATTGTGTGAGCGGGCCACCTTCGTGATCGCATTTGCTTCGGCGTGGAGTACGTATGGCTTTGATACATTATTTTCGTCCTCGCACACGTTTTCAAATCCCGACGGAGTACCGTTATAGCCATCCGAGATAATCATCCGGTCTTTTACCAGCAACGCGCCCACTTTCCGTCTTTCGCAATACGAGTTTTCGGCCCATATCTTCGCCATGCGCATATAGCGATGGTCGAGCAATAATTGTTTTTCTGCCATAAACGTAAAATATCCGCAAAAATAGTTGATTTTAAAGTGTAGGGGTTACATTGTTTTGTTTTCATTCATCAATTCGTTTGCCAGACTATCCAGCCGTATACCCGAAAAGTTACCGGAAGTCATCAGCAGCAACACCGCATTATCATAATCCAGCGTCCTCAAGTACTGCTGCAATGCGGACGAATCGGTAAAAACCGCAAGATTATCTTTTGCAAACGCCTTTTTCACGTCCGAAGGCGCTATTTCCTTCAGCCGTTTATGTTTTATCACTTCGGGATCATAATACACACAAGCGACATCGGCCTCATCCATCGTATGAGCATATTGCGAAAGAAACGCTTCGGAAAGGCTACTGAAAGTGTGCAATTCCATACACGCGATCAGCGTTTTGTCGGGATACTGCTTTCCGACGGCCTCGACGGTAGCCCGAAGTTTGGACGGCGAATGGGCAAAATCCTTAAAAGCGACGCTCGATTTTGTTTCGGCTATTTTTTGCAATCGGTTCGAAGCCCCCGAAAACGCCGAAATAGCGCTATAAAAATCATCATCCATAACGCCCAACTGCCTGCACACCAAACGAGCGGCTGTAAGATTCTGCAGATTATGTTCCCCGAAAATCTTCAGCGGCACATCGCCTTTTTTCGTAATCAGGTAGGTCACACCGTCCGCCACCTTATAAGGAGGCGTATCATAAGAGAACGCGATCAGATCATTTCTCAGTCCTTTTACGATTTTGCGTAAATTCTCATCTTTTTCATAATAAATCAGTCGTCCCTGCGGTTCGATCCGTTCGGTAAAGATCCGGAACTGCTCCACATAATTTTCAAAAGTCGGAAAGACATTGATATGGTCCCACGCTATGCCGGTGAGTACTGCGATATGCGGCATATACAGATGGAATTTGGGACGCGGGTCGAGGGTTGAGCTGAGGTACTCATCGCCCTCAAAGACGGCCACTTTCGACGACAGCGACAGGCGCACCATATTTTCGAAGCCGTCTATTTGTGCGCCGACCATATAATCGACCCCCATTTTTTGCCTGTTCAGCACATGAAGAATCATCGCCGTAGTAGTTGTTTTACCATGGCTACCGCCGACCACAATTCTCACCTTATTTTGCGTTTGCCGGTAGAGATATTCGGGAAACGAATAAATCATCAATCCCAACTCCTTCGCCCGCAGCAATTCGGGATTATCCGCCGTCGCGTGCATACCCAGAATGACGGCATCCAATTCTTTATCTATTTTTTCGGGGAACCATCCCGGTTTTTCGGGGAGCAGCCGATTCGCTTTCAGTCTGCTGTAAGAAGGTTCGAAAATTTCGTCGTCCGAGCCCGACACGCTACAAAAGTCGTTTTGATTCAACGCGATGGCCAGATTATGCATTGCCGCGCCACCGATGGCAATAAAATGGATTTTTTTCATCATCATCCGTATTTCGATAGAATACACTTGGAGGTTCTTAGATGACAAATATAATAAGATTTTGTTATCCGTTTTTAAAAAGCACAGCGTGGGGGACGAATTATTGTTATTTTTGCAGATAAAAAAACATTTATTACAAAAACCAACCAAACGATTGATGGAAATACACAAAATAGAAGCGGGCACATTTCAGTGCGACGGCGGGGCGATATTCGGAGTTGTCCCCAAGCGAGTATGGCAGAAACGGTATCCTGCCGACAGAGACAACTTTTGCAAAATGGCCATGCGATGTCTCTACATTGCCGTCGGCGACAAGAGAATCATCATCGAGACCGGCGCCGGCGACAAGCAGCTACAGTATTTAAAATACTACAACTTCCAAGACGTTCTTCCGCTCGACAAAGCGCTTTTAGCGTTCGGGACCGCCTGTGAGGACATCACCGACGTCATTCTCACCCATCTGCACTTTGACCATTGCGGCGGCTGCACCCATAATGCTACCGACGGAACGATCCGGATGCGTTTTCCCAACGCCGCTCACTGGGTCGGCAAAACGCAATGGGACAACTTTCTCAACCCGAACATCAGGGAATCCGATTCATACTTTGTCGAGAACATGGCCATCGTCGAGCAATCGGGTCAACTGCGGTTAATCGAGTCCGACCGGTTTTTATGTCCCGAAATAGAGCTACGGATTTTCGACGGGCACACCGTCGGCCAGCTTGTACCGTACATCACCCTCCCCAATCAAACGCTTGTATACGTCGGCGACGTCATACCGATGTCGGCCAACATACCCTTAGCCTGGATTTCGGCCTACGACACCCATCCGATTCGTTCGATGGAAGAAAAGCAGCGATTGCTCGACGAGGCCATCGAGAAAGCGCAGATGCTCTTTTTCGGACACGATGCCTACACCGAATGTTGTACCGTCGTTTCTACAAACGGGAAATACCGTATCGGCGAAACGTTTGATTTCGACACCGTAATCACCAATTCAGTCTGTCGGTACGTCCGCAAGGACGAAAGAAAGAGAAAGAGATAGAGGGGGGGGAAGTCTCCCCCTCGCTTCAGCCCGCCGTTGGCGGTCTTCCGCTACCCCCTCTGCGGGGCGCTGCCCCGCAACGCCCCGAAAGACAGTGAAGAATGAAGAGTGATTAGTGTTTAGTGATTAGTGATTAGTGATTAGTGATTAGTGATTAGTGAAAGTCCCAAAAAGCAACTCATCACATTGCCCTGTAAGGGCAACCTGTGCATAACCCCCTGATTCATCCGGGGGGTGGAAGATGCCCTGCCCCTCGTTTTCAACGAGGGGTTTATGGGTAGGTCGTTTGAAACGACATCTGAGGATATCCTCATTTTGAACGAGGATTTTTAGCAAACGAACGAGGATTTTTAACAAATGAAGGAGGAAATCCTCTCTTTTTTATAGAAAATCCTCTCTTTTTTGGAGGACATCCTATCTTTTTAGGAGGATTTTTAGCAAATGAACGAGGATTTTTAACAAATGAACGAGGATTTTTAACAAATGAACGAGGATAACCTCCAAAAAAGAGAGGATGTCCTTACTTTGAACGAGGATTTTTAGCAAACGAACGAGGATTTTTAACAAATGGACGAGGATGACCTCCAAAAAAGAGAGGATTTCCTATAAAAAAGAGAGGATTTCCTATAAAAAAGAGAGGATTTCCTCCTTCATTTGTTAAAAATCCTCGTTCGTTTGCTAAAAATCCTCGTTCATTTGCTAAAAATCCTCGTTCA
>JAIRTG010000087.1 GCA_031255055.1 Prevotellaceae bacterium | reverse complement strand
CAGCGCAACACAGCGATAACTTCCCTCGAAAAGCCTTCCCGTTCGAGACCTTCAAGCGTCCATTCGGTATCTTCGACGACGTCGTGCAACACGCCGCATATTTTTTCCGTTTCGGTTCTGCCCTGCGACATGACGCGCAGCGGATGCAGAATGTAATCGACACCCGACTTGTCTTTCTGACCCCTGTGGGCGGCTACGGCTATTTCAATGGCTCGGGACAGATTCATAATTGTTCGCTAAAAAGGTGAGATTTTTTTTCCATAATTTTAATCACTACCCGAATAAAATGACTCAAACGGGTCAATGGCGCTGCCTTCATACACCGATAACTTACCGTTACATTCAATTAATATTTCGCCTGTTTCTCGTATCAGACAGCTAATTACCGCTTTCCAGTCCGGAAACTCGTCGCTTCCGAACCGTATCAACTTTCCTTCAAACTCACTCGCGCCGTTTTTGGTACGGTCGTCAATCAGGAAATCTCCTTTGTTCAGGTTTTTATGGTGCGAGATGATCAGCCGTTTGTAGAAAACCGCGTCTTTTCCGATACCGAAATACCTGTGTACCCATTCGGCCTTGTCTGTCCATGCGGACGGATTTTTCCAGGGCGCGGTCGAAAGGATATAGCAGTCAAAATACTTCGACAGCAACTGTACCGCTTCCACCGCTCCGGGCAAAGGTTTCATCAGACTGAATATTCCGGGAACTTCATCTAACCGCCCCTCGTATTCCCGTTTTGTTTCATCGCTTAATTGCGCTATTCCCGAAGGAAAATCGACAAGTACATTGTCCATGTCGAAATAAAGGATTTTCCTGTTTGTCATATATATTTTTTCACAAGTGAAATTGTTTCCGGTTTTTAAAAATAATCGCTACACAGGCAGGCAATGAGAATCAATACCGCCTGATGCAGCAACTGATCCGCACCCATCACAGTCCAGTGAACCGCTCCGGTTGGATCTTCCGCCACAGGAAAGCGTCGGTTGATACGTCCCTTCAGCAAGTCAACAGCGGTATGCGTAACCGTTTCGACGGCGAAAGCAAGCAATGCCGCTTTCGCACCCGCAAACGGCCATACCGACATACCGTAGAGGACACCGTTCACCGCTCCGTGTACCGCTACCGGCCACCAAGGTCTGCCGTATCGTTTTGCAGCGATAAACCACCTGTTTAGCGGCGTGAAATCGCCCAGAAAGTGGGCGAAACTGAGGGCTAAAAGAAGATATAAAACTTTTGTATCCATTCTGTTGTATCCTGTTTGGTTTTCCTGCTCTTGCGGCTTTGCAGGTCTTGCCTTTTTGTTTATTTTGTGCGTTGTTCGTGCTGCGCATGTAGCTTGCTTCGCCTCTTCCGCCGGCACGCTTATATTTTACTTCTGAACATTCCAGTTTTTTGGGGTAGCTATGCTGTGGTCGCTCGCAAAATCTTTAACCGTAAATTTACCGGCATTGACCGGATTGGCATACCATTTTTTCGGTTCTGCCGACTTTAACGGATTTCTACGTTCAACTAACTTATACTTCATGATTTCTAAAATTTAAATATTATACATTATAGTGATTAAAAAACTTCATAAGGACGCAGGAAAATTTTCGTAAGGACGGAAATTTCGGCGGATAAGCGGCGGGATTTTTTCCGGTTGTCCGGCGTTAAAAATACGAGGGAAACGACGATCGGGCCGTCCGAATAAATAAAGTGGGAATACTTGCGTTTGTGCGGGAAAAAGGTTAGATTCGCGTGCGTAACTAAGACAAGTCTGCGTATACCACACACTAAGAAAATTACGCGAACAAACTATGCGGATAGCGTTAATTTTCACTAAATCTTCGATGACGTGTATCCAATGCAACATATCTGTTTTCGGTTTTTTAATGAGCGGAGTAATCGTTTTTTACGATGACAAAAGTATATTTTTTTGCTTATTGAACAAACTTTTAAAAATTTAATTATCACTTCGGAGTATTTTTTATCCGAATGGTGATTTTTTGTGATTTATTTGTTTGGTTGGATTGCACACGAAGTGCAGAATACCACGTCGCTATTCCGAACAAAGCGAAACATCCGCTTCTCATCATTTCGCATCAATTATGAGCTATAAAACAAACAGGAATGGCGAATTTAAGTGTATAGAAAATATCAACGTCGGCTGTATCGGGATTAATATCGACTCTAAAGCAAGTTTGCTATCTACTGATAGTCGGGAAGTTGTGATTTTTCAAACCTTTGCGGAAAAGTATCATAGCGGTCAATATCATACGTCACAAACTCAAGAAAAAGTAGGCGTCAACAGTTCACGGAAAGAAATCAACCGCATCATGAAGATACCTAAATGCGTCACCGTTGAACTATGCAAGGTAAATAATCGCACTTATTTTTTCTTTAGCCGAAAATCCACATCCCGACAACTGTAAAAACGAATCGAATCCGACAATATTTATCGTGTAAGAATGTAAGAGCAGGAATGTATCGTGTTGGCTATACGATAGAAGATAATATACTTACATAGCGGTTGTAAGAGCGGCGCATCGAAAAGATGGCTATAAATAATACACCAAAAGCGGGAACTGTCCCGCTTTTTTATGCCCTCTTCAAACTTGATGGAAGGTTTTGAAGTTGACCCTATATAAAACGAAAAACCCGCCATCTTCTCGACAACAGGCTTCTCTGGTCTTTTTTACAGTTTGCTCTCCCTCTTGGACTTGAACCAAGGACCCTCTGATTAACAGTCAGATGCTCTAACCGACTGAGCTAAGGAAGAATTGTACATCATTTCAACTCGAAAAGATTTTTTATCTCTTTTCTAAATCTACCATTTTCGTTCAAATGCGATGCAAAAGTAATAGGTTTTCTTGAATTATACAATATCTTTGCAAAAAAAATAAGAAATTTTTCATGAAAAAGATACTTGGAATAGGGAATGCGTTGACAGACATTTTATTACAAATAGAAGGAGACCATATTCTTGAGGAATTAAATTTGCCGAAAGGGAGTATGCAATTAGTTTGCAAGGAACGGTCGTCCGAAATATCACGCAGATTGCAGCATCTGGAACAAAAAATGATCGCCGGAGGGTCTGCTTCCAATGCGATAGTGGGAATTTCTCGTCTGGGTGGCGAAACAGGCTTTATCGGCAAAACGGGACAGGACGAAATCGGGTCTTTTTATATTGATGATTTGAACGGTAACGACGTGCGTCCGCAGATTTTACAAAGCAGCCTGCCGTCGGGTCGTTGTGTGGTGCTGATAAGTCCCGACGGCGAGAGAACTATGTGTACCTATTTAGGGGCCGCTTCCGAATTGCTTCCCGAAGATTTGCAGCCTTCGTTTTTTGCCGGATACGATATTTTTCATATCGAGGGTTATTTGGTGCAGAACCATGCCCTGATTCATCGGGCTGTTGAATTGGCAAAACAAGCGGGACTGAAAATTTCCATTGATTTGGCAAGCTATAATATTGTGGAAGAAAATCTTGATTTCCTGCACGGCATTGTGGAGAATTATGTCGATATTGTTTTGGCAAACGAAGAAGAAGCCTATGCGTTTACGTCCAAAATGCCCGAAGAGGCGCTTCATCAATTGGCGCAAAAAGCTGATATTGCTGTTGTGAAAGTGGGGAAAAACGGGTCGTATGTAAAATCGAACGGCGAGAAACACGATATAGCGGCTATCACAGCGCAACGAATCGATACCACGGGCGCAGGCGATTTGTATGCTTCGGGATTTTTGTATGCTTATGCAAAAGGGTTGCCTTTGGAAATCTGCGGTAAAATAGCTTCGCTTGTTTCGGGAAAATCAGTGGAAATCATCGGCGCTAAAATACCCAATAAGGTTTGGGACGATATTTTCAGGGAAATCGAACTGATTCAATCACTGTAAAATGATGGCAAAAGCGAAAGATTATATCGCAGTTATATTTGCAATGATTTTCTGGTCTTTTTCTTTTATCTGGACGAGAATTGCCATGCAATCATTCAATCCGGTCACACTTATAAGCCTCCGTTTAGTTATTGCCGCCGCTCTGCTCTTCGCTTTTGTGACGTTCACGGGGAAATTCCAAAAAATAGCAAAGAAAGATTTGAAATGGTTTCTATTACTCGCTTTCTTTGAACCTTTTCTCTATTATATGGGTGAAACCTACGGTTTGACGATGGTTGAACCTACTCTGGCCTCTGTAATTGTTGCGACGATACCGCTGTTTGCGTCTTTGTTCGCAGTTGTTTTTTTGAGGGAGCGCATCGGAATTATCAACATCTCCGGTATTGTGGTTTCTCTGTTGGGCGTTTTTCTGGTGGTGAACGATAAAACAGGCGGCAAGGTGGTTGGGACAGGGATTTTATTGCTGTTTTTAGCTGTTTTCTCGGCTGTGATATACTCCATCATCCTGAAAAAAATCCCCAAACATTATACAAGCCTGAATATTGTGATGTATCAAAGCATGCTGGCACTGCTGTTTTTCATCCCGACGTTCTTCGTGACCGATTTCGCCACAATTTCCACTATTCATATCACATTGCGGGCAACAGGCGCTTTGCTGATGCTGTCGGTCTTTGCATCCATGCTTGCTTTTGTGTTCTTTTCAAGTGTTATCCGCAAATTGGGCGTTGCGAAAACAACGGTGTTTAATAATCTTATTCCTGTTTTCACGGCTTTTTTCTCCTGGTTGATCTTGGATGAGATACTGTCGACACCCAAATTTTCGGGCGTTTGCATTGTTATTTTAGGATTGTTTATCAGTCAATTAAAATTAAAGTCAGCAAAGGGACATGAATAAAAAGGCTGAAAGAAACCGTCTAATTGAAAATATTCGATTCATTGGCGTGTAATACAACACATATTTCAAAACAAAAGCGGATTATCATTCTTGTGATCATCCTTTTGCTTATCGCATACATTTTCTGCCTGCCGCAAAATTTGTTTCCGGTCGCTCATTCGACTGTTGTGACGGACAGAAACGACGAACTGTTGGGCGCCCGTATTGCTGACGACGGCCAATGGCGATTTCCTGCCTGCGACACGGTTCCTCCAAAATTCAAAGCCTGCATTATCGAGTTTGAAGACCGGTATTTCCGCTACCATTGGGGCGTCAATCCTTTATCGGTGGGCAGGGCGCTTGTTCAAAATATCAGAGAGAAGCGTGTTGTAAGCGGAGGGAGTACGATTACCATGCAGGTTATCCGGTTGTCGAGGGACAAAAAAAGGACTTTCGGCGAAAAAGTGATTGAAGCAATACTGGCCACCCGCTTGGAATTTGGTTACACCAAAGATAAGATATTGGCATTATATGCCTCTTACGCCCCTTTTGGCGGGAATGTAGTAGGCTTGGACGCCGCCGCTTGGCGTTATTTCGGCCATTCGTCCGATAAACTTTCATGGGCGGAAGCGGCCACGCTTGCCGTGCTTCCTAATGCGCCGGCCATGCTTCACTTGTCGAAAAACCGTCCGGCGCTTCTGGAGAAAAGGAACCGTTTGTTGAAAAAATTGTACGACAAAGAAATCATTGACAAAATGGCTTATGAGCTGGCACTCGAAGAGAATTTGCCCGACGAACCTGTTCCGTTGCCGCAAATTGCGCCTCATCTGGTAACACGGTTTTATCAGACCGACAGAGGCCTGCAATCCCGTTCTACGGTCGATAAAAACACACAGTTGCGCATTGAAGACATTTTGGAACGCTGGAATGCCGCATTTGTCCGGAATGACATTCAAAACATGGCGGCTATCGTGATTGATGTGCATACAAATGAAGTGGCGGCATATTGCGGGAACGTACATTTTGAAAAAAAGGATTTTGGCAATCAGGTGGATGTGATTCAGGCCGAAAGAAGTACAGGCAGTATTTTGAAACCGTTTTTGTATTATGTCATGTTGCAGGA
>JAIRTG010000026.1 GCA_031255055.1 Prevotellaceae bacterium | reverse complement strand
ACTTGTAACTCGCATGGCGAGGGGTGTACGGGGCGTTGCGGGGCAGAGCCCCGCAGAGGGGGTAGCGGAAGACCGCCAACGGCGGGCTGTAGCGAGGGGGAGACTTCCCCCCCCTAATTATCTTTATCTTTCTCTTTCTTCAAGAAAGACGCCAAGGGCTAAAAGAACTATTTAATCCTTCACCGAATGACATTGCCCTAAATTCCCTTGTTCGGACGAACGGTCGACAACTACTTTTCGTGATTAGTGAAATTGCATAATCACCGGTCGCTATGTGGGCTGCCTGTGAGATTTCAGTATGTTGAAAAATAGTTGTACTTTTGTTCTAAACAATCGAAAATGAGACATAAAATAAAATATATTTTCACTGCGGCTTGGGATTTGGTGTTCTCGACAAAACAGACGTGGTCGCATGTCGAAAAGGAAATGAAAAGTGTGAGGGAGATACGGAGTGGCTATGTTTTCCCATGGATTGCTGTCTGTGTGCTGACCTCTTTTGTCTCGTCGTTTTTTGTATCGGACACCAACCTGTTTGAAAAAGCATTCCTGAATTTTATCATCACTTCGGCGGCGCTTGTGGGGGGCTATTTTTTGACAATCAAAATATGTCGCCGGTATTTTGCAAAAGAATATCCGCTTGACGAAAATATAGTGAAAATAGAGACGGTTGTAGCTTATTCGTTTACAACTATTTTTTTGCTGGAAGTGATTACGTCTGTTTTTCCGAGTCTGTTTTTTTTGCAGATATTGAGCATCCACGCCGCGTATCTGGTGTGGGAGGGAAGCGGCGTCGTTTTCGGGATCGAAGAGGATAAAAAGGGGAATATAGCGCTGGTTTTTGCATTGGCGATTATCTTTGTTCCGGTGCTTATCAATCGGGCTATACATTGGATGCTGCCTAATGTTTAAACTTGTCAAGAAAAGAAAATGTATAGGAAATCAAATATTGTTATCAAAAATAAACGTGCCGCGTTCGATTATGAGATACTGGAGAGGTATACGGCGGGCATACAGCTTTTCGGAACGGAAATAAAATCGATTCGGGACGGTAAGGCTTCGTTGGTAGATACCTATTGTACGTTTATCAACGGTGAACTGTGGGTTAAAAATATGCACATCGCGGCTTATTTTTTCGGGACGTATAATAATCACGAAGTGCTTCGCGACAGAAAACTCTTGCTGACTAAACGCGAATTGTCGAAACTGCTACGCGGAACAAGGGAAACTGGTTATACGATTGTTCCCGTGAGGCTGTTTATCAACGAAAAGGGCTTGGCAAAGATCGATATTAGCTTGGCACGCGGTAAAAAATCATACGACAAACGCCGGTCTTTGAAAGAAAAAGAAGATAAACGTTCAATCGAGCGGGTGATGAAGCATTAGAATTGTACCGAGAATGATATTCCGACATTTTCCAAATCGGTGTAGGGAGTCATTGAAACGGATTTTTTATCTGTTTTTGAAAAGAGCGACATTATTCCATCGTAAGCCCAATAGGTGGCATGTGTTATTAACATGCCGACGGTGGCTCCCATCAATACATCACTTGTCCAATGCCTGTTCCGGGCAATCCGGCTATATCCGACATAGCTTGCGGCAAGATAACCTCCGACTGAAATCCAAGGACTGATGTGTCCCAGTTCTTTGTGTAGAAAAGTTGCCCCGACGAAGGCCATAGCGGTATGTTGTGAGGGGAAAGAGTAGTCTTCTCCCCCCGAGGGATTGGTGACCGGACGGTGAACTTGCGTTAGCTTTTTTGTGCGGTATACCACAAAGTCGCTGGCGATGTATGCAACGGTGATAATGGCGGTTCTTTCGAAGAAGCGATGTTTCGCTTTAAAACCGTAATCGTGCAGCGCGTCGCTGAGCAAATAGGTGGTTATTGTCGGAAGGTATCTTACAAAATCGTCTCCCAGATTTTTGTAGGAAGGATTTTGGTCGTTATTCCAGTTGAGTTTGTTTTGAAGATTCTTCTTTAAATCGGGAATCACCATGATTGTTGCACTCGCCATAGCCAGCGTTACCGGCACGATGCTTTCTTTTATGTACTGGGTTTGATACCACTTTTTGCCGACTGTCTGCGTGGAATCTTCCTGCTCAACTGTTTTTTGGTTTATGAGTCGAATGGTGTCTTCCTGCTCAACTGTTCTTTGGTTTATGTGCCGGATGGAATCTTCCTGCGAAAATAACAAGGGAGAAACGATGTAAGATATAAAAAGAAGGATGATGATTTTTAGCATTGGAACCGACGATATTATTTCTTTTTGCCTTTTTTCGCCTTTGAAGCAGCGGTATTGCTGTTTTCTTTCACAGCCGTACTCGCCGATCTGATGACGGAGCCTGTTGTGTTTTCTTTTTTACCCTTTTCATTTTCTTGGGAAATTGCAGGCGTTCTGCTGGCATGAATGATGAGGTATATGCCCCAAACGATAAACGGAATACTCAATAGTTGTCCCATATTGAAGAACATGTTTTCTTCAAAGGCTTCTTGATTGAATTTGATAAATTCGAGTAGAAACCGTGTGCCGAAGATGCCAATCAGGAAGACGCCGTAAATCAATCCGGTTTTCTTGTAGGCCTCTTTTTTCCAGTACATCCACCAAATGACGGCGAAGGTGATGAGGCAATACAGCATTTCGTAGATTTGCGTAGGATGACAGGGCAAACCGCCCGATCCTCCCATTTCTAACGGCGCAAACCAGCGCGGATCGCGAACAAATTCAAATCCCCAAGGGAGTGTTGTCGGCCCGCCGTATATTTCGGAATTTATCAAATTACCCAAACGGATACATGCTCCTCCGATAGCGACGCCGATTACCAACCGGTCGAGTATCCAAATAAAACCTTTGTGTACAACTTTTTTATTGTACAGATACATGCCGACGAGCAACCCGATTGCCGCACCGTGACTTGCCAAGCCCGATAGTCCGCCGTTGAAGACATTAAATATTTGCCAAGGATGGGATAAATAGTAATTACCGTATTTGAATGTGATGCCCAAAAAGGTAACGGGTTCGGGAAGTAAATGCCATTCGTAAAATAAAACATGTCCCAATCTGGCTCCTAAAATAAGCCCGATAGCGCCATAAAAGAATAATTTCTCCGACCACGCTTCGGGATGTTTTTCGTGCTTGAATATCTTTTTGACAATCCCCCAAGCCAGAAATACGGCCACTGCCCATAATAACCCATACCAACGCACTGCTATCGGACCGATCTGAAAGAAGACGGGCTCTACATTCCATGTTATAGCGTTAAGCATAATCTATGTTGTGAATTAATTTGTAAATTGGGGAAGCCGCAGGAATGTGCTATTTCCCGTGGCAATTTTTGTATTTTTTTCCGCTGCCGCAGGGACAGGGTTCGTTTCGTCCCACTTTTTTCTCAACCCTGACAGGCTCCGGACGTTGTTTTTCCCGTGTGTCTGTTTTAGTGGGGTCGTTTCCGTCGTTATCAACGTTGTCTTTTTGGGTTCTGTATTTGCTGTAATCGTGTCGACGCTGTTCTCTCGATTCGCGTACTTGTCCGGGTTCTCTTACCGGTATTTGTCCTCTTGTCAAAATGGAAAGTACTCTTTTGTTGATCGACTCCATCATTGATTTGAACAGTCCAAAAGATTCCAGTTTGTAGATCAAAAGCGGGTCTTTTTGTTCGTAGCTTGCGTTTTGTACGGAGTTACGCAGTTCGTCCAATTGACGTAGATGCTCTTTCCACTCGTCGTCAACCACGTAAAGTATAATTTGTTTTTCCCATGAATGGGCAATTTCACCTCCTGCTGTTTCGTAGGCTTTCGCCAGATTGACGGAGATGTTGTACATTTTTCTCCCGTCGGTTACCGGAATTAAAATGTTAGTATATTGCTGTCCGCGTTGCTCGTAAACCTGTTTAATGACCGGAGAAGCCACTTGCGCCATTTTATCTGTTTTGCGTTTGAATGTTGCAATCGAGGCCGCGGCTATCTTATTGGTTAAATCATCGACTTTTGTCGATTTCAGTTCGTCTTCGGTTACAGGATAATCGGTCGCAAAAACTTTCAGTATTTCTTCTTTCAGGTAATCGGCGTCATCTCCGCTTTTTGCATTTTCGACGATATTTTCTGTCGCGTCGTATATCATATTGGTAATGTCCACCCCGATTCGTTCGCCCATCAAAGCGTGACGGCGTTTTGTGTATACAACTTCGCGCTGTGAGTTCATCACGTCGTCGTATTCGAGCAAGCGTTTACGGATACCGAAATTATTTTCTTCTACTTTTTTTTGTGCCCGCTCGATGGATTTTGAAACCATCGGATGTTCGATCATTTCGCCATCGCCGAATCCCAATCTATCCATCAATCCCGTGATGCGTTCGGATGCAAACAAGCGCATCAAATCATCTTCGAGCGATACGTAGAAAACAGACGAGCCGGGGTCTCCCTGACGACCGGAACGTCCGCGCAACTGGCGATCGACCCGACGACTTTCGTGACGTTCCGTACCGATAATGGCTAAACCGCCTGCTTCTTTTACGTCGGGCGTCAGCTTGATGTCGGTTCCACGACCGGCCATATTTGTCGCAATAGTCACGGTTCCTTTTTGCCCGGCTTCGGCGACGATGTCGGCTTCGCGCTGATGGAGTTTCGCATTCAGGACATTGTGTTTGATTTTCCGTCCGGTGAGCATTCTGCTCAGTAATTCGGAAATCTCAACGGACGTTGTACCGACAAGCACCGGACGACCGGCGTTGACGAGTTCTTCGATTTCTTCGATTACCGCATTATATTTTTCTCGTTTAGTTCTGTATACCCGATCATCCATGTCGTTGCGTGCGATCGGTTTGTTGGTGGGTATTACAACGACGTCGAGCTTGTAAATATCCCAAAATTCGCCCGCTTCTGTTTCGGCGGTACCTGTCATTCCGGCCAACTTGTGATACATCCGGAAATAGTTCTGCAAGGTAATCGTTGCAAATGTCTGCGTAGCGGCTTCGACGGTTACACGTTCTTTGGCTTCGATGGCCTGATGAAGGCCGTCGGAGTAGCGGCGTCCTTCCATGATGCGCCCTGTTTGCTCGTCGACAATCATTACTTTGTTGTTGATCACTACATATTCGATATCTTTTTCAAATAGTGTGTATGCTTTCAGCAGTTGATTGACGGTGTGGGCGCGTTCCGATTTGACGGCATAATTCTGCATAATGTCGTCTTTTTTCGATTGTTTTTCTTCGGCGGAAAGTGTTATTTCTTTTTCCAGTTCGGCAATTTCGGCGCCGACGTCGGGCAGTACGAAGAAATGTGGGTCGTCGGAACTATCGGTGATCAAGTCAATACCTTTGTCGGTAAGTTCGATTGAATTGTTTTTTTCGTCAATAACAAAATACAGCGGGTCGGTGGCGATGTGCATGTTCCGATTATTTTCTGCCATATAAAACTCTTCTGTTTTTTGCATGGCGGCTTTTATGCCTTGCTCGCTTAGGTATTTGATCAGAGGTTTGTTTTTCGGCATACCTTTGTACGAGCGGAATAGCGCCAGTGTACCTTCTTCGCGTTCTTTTTCGTTTTCCGATTTCATTAGCCGACGTGATTCCGACAAGTATTCGGTGATTAGTTTACGCTGTGCATTTACAAGTCGTTCTACTTTCGGACGCAATTCTTCAAAAAGTTGGTCTTCGCCTTTCGGCACAGGGCCGGATATAATCAGTGGAGTACGTGCATCATCGATCAATACCGAGTCAACCTCATCGACAATCGCATAATTATGTTTGCGTTGTACCAAATCCATCGGGCTTATGGCCATGTTATCGCGCAGATAATCGAAGCCAAATTCGTTATTTGTGCCGAAAGTAATATCGGCTAAATATGCTTTTCGGCGTTCTTCCGAATTAGGTTTGTATTTGTCGATACAATCTACGCTTAAACCGTGGAACATATATAAAGGTCCCATCCATTCGGAGTCGCGTTTTGAAAGATAATCGTTGACGGTGACGACATGAACGCCGTTTCTTGTCAAAGCGTTTAGGAATACGGGCAAGGTTGCAACCAATGTTTTTCCTTCACCGGTTGCCATTTCGGCAATTTTTCCTTTGTGCAGCACAACCCCTCCGAATAGTTGTACATCGTAGTGTACCATATCCCATTTGATAAGGTTTCCGCCTGCAGTCCATTCGTTTTTGTAGTGGGCTTTATCGTCGTGTATAGTCACAAAATCATGTTTTGCGGCTAAATTGCGGTCGAATTCGTTAGCGGTGACAATGGTTTCTTCGTTATCTTTGAGGCGGCGGGCGGTTTCTTTTACGATGGCAAATACTTCGGGGAGGACATTTTCGAGTACTTTTTCGTATTTTTCGGTGATTTCTTTTTCGAGTTTGTCTATTTCGTCGTATATTTTTTCGCGTTCGTCAATTGCCGTTTTTTCGATTTGCGCTCTTAGTTCCTGAATTTTTATACGTTCGGGGTCGACATAGTCTTGAATTTGCTGTTTTATTTCGTCGGTTCGGTACCGGAGTTCGTCGTTGTTCAGTTTTTCTATTTGTGGGTATGTTTGCTTTATTTTTTCAACGTATGGCTCAATTTCTTTTAAGTCACGCTGTGCTTTATTTCCAAAAAGCTTTTTCAGAACGTCGTTAAATCCCATTTTTATTTAGCTTAAAAATATTGTAATTATTCGGAAGGATATGTTAATTTTTCAAATTTCACAAAGGTAAGCCTTTTGGCCGTTATTTTTTTAGATTTTAATGCTTTTTATGCAAAATACGGCCTTGAATTGCAATGTCATTCGGTTAAAGATTAAAGATCTCTTTCAGCCCATGGCGTCTTCCTTCCGGGAAGATAAAGATAAAGAGAAAGAGAATTAGGGTGGGGGGGAAGTCTCCCCCTCGCTTCAGCCCGCCTGCGGCGGTCTTCCGCTACCCCCTCTGCGGGGCTCTGCCCCGCAACGCCCCGTAAGACAGTATTTATAGTGATGAGTGTTTAGTGATGAGTGATTAGTGATTAAACATGGCGAACTTGCACTCATCACTAGACACTAAACACTAATTACTAAACACTAAAGTAGATTTATTCATCCGAGAGCAGCGTTGTGTGTTTAGTCGCTCGCAAAAAGTATTAAAATCGATTTTAACATAGTTTGCGAGTCACTCGCAAGTCGCAATCCGGACGGAATGTGACTTGCAAGTAACTTGCTCCTCGTAATCCGGACAGACTACGATTTGCGCGGTTGGCGCAAGTAGTAGTACAAGTCTGAATGTGACTTGCGCGGTCTGCGCAAGTCGTAGTGCAAGCGTGAATGTGACTTGCGCAGTCTGCGCAAGTCGTAGTGCAAGCGTGAATGTGACTTGCGCAGTCTGCGCAAGTAGTAGTGCAAGCGTGAATG
>JAIRTG010000003.1 GCA_031255055.1 Prevotellaceae bacterium | reverse complement strand
GTCCCGCAACCCGCACCCCTTCCGGATCATCTGCCTGCGCTATTTCCCTGCCTTTCGCCCGTCCTTCAATCAGGCTCGTTTTGATGACGCTCTTCTGGTATCGTAAAGCTTCCGTATGCGCGTTGTAAGCCGCCCGTTCCTCCTTATCCATACGGTCTATCCGCAGCCGTTCGCGTGCTTCGGGTAATCCTTTGGCGGTGGCGTTGTCGTGAATATCACAAGTTTTTAAGTACAGCATCCATTCGTCGAGCGACGTAACGACGTTTTCGTCAAACGTATGGACGCGAAGAATGTAATATTCGGTAAACAGGTCGCCCGTACCCTTACAGGTGAATTGCTCATGCTGACGCCCGAACAACCTCAATACGTCGTTGTTATGCAGGCCTGTGAACTTCGTACGTCCGCGATAGACATAGTCTTTTCCCTCTCCCACGTCGAAGTAGACGATGTTGATCAAATAGAGTTTTTTGACCTGCGCATACGCTTCCTCTTTGACATACTCCGTGATTGCTTTCGGCACGCCGTAGAGCATTCGGTGGAAGTAGGCCAATTCCCGATCGTTCCGGACTTCGACGAGCATCTGTTCGCCTTTGCTGTTTTCGGCCAGCATATCTATCCGCCAATATTTATCTGAGGCATTTTCCTCGCTGTCTTCGCTTTCCGGCATACGTATGATACGGATGTCCTCTTCCGCTTGCGCAAATGATGCGAAAATATAAACGTTGTGCCGATTTAATACCCTACAGGGCGAAATGTCAAATTTAGAAATAAAAAACAGGCAATCATTCGGTTATTTTTATTTACCTTTGTTCTCAATTTGTAAAATTAGCGTGACAAATTTAATGAAGAAGCTAAAATTTTTTTTCATATCCGGCGCTTTGTTGATATACCTCATGTCTTCGTGTATCACTCCCAACAAAATTAATTATCTCCAAAAACCATCGGACATTATCCCTTCGTATGACCATAATATGAGTTTCGAGGAGTATAAACTGAGAGTAACCGACAGATTGATGATAAACGTCTATTCGATGGACAGTAAAGCAAATACCGTATTCAATAGCGGCGCTTCGCAGACAATGGCTTTAAGCGGCCCTGCCGCCGATTTATACACCTACCAAATCAGTTCAAGCGGCACCATCCTTTTCCCGATGATAGGTCAAATCCATCTCGAAGGAAAAACAATACGTCAGGCCAAGCACCATTTGGAAGAATTGGTCTCCCCTTTGGTAGAATACGAGCGGGCCGATGTTGACGTCCGACTGGTGGGAAGATATTTCAGCGTATTCGGCACAACACAGTCGGGACGATATGCCATCACACAAGAAAAAATAAATATCTTTCAGGCCCTGGCTATGGCCGGCGATATCGGCTTCTATGGCGACCGAAGCAAAATAAAAATAGTGAGGGAAACCGAAAATGGTATCAAAACCCTCGAATTTGACGTGAGAAGCCAAGATATAATCAATTCGGAATACTACTACATAGAACCGAACGATGCAATCTATATCCAAGATGTGAACGAACGCTTTTTTAGCGTAACATCCTTTTCAGGTATGATGAGTTTCTTTTTCACCACATTTTCTTTTGTAGGCGTCATCATCAATTTAGTAAAGTGAGTGGGCGCCTAAAATTATTGACAAAATGAAATATTTGATACGGTTACTTTTTATTTACACCTGCATCACCCTCTTATCGTCCTGCTACAACTACAAGCACATCGGCTTTTTGCAAAACGATAACGAAGAACTCTACTATTCGATCGACTATCAGGACTATAAAATCAGAGTGAACGACCTGATCATTTTCCGGTTGATAACCCTTGACGAAACACAGGAAGAACTGTTTTCGCTCGGCTTCGGCAACGGAATGGGGATGCAATATACCGTTTATGCAGACGGCACCATCGATTTGCCGTTTTTAGAACCGGTACACATCGAGGGACTGACGGCGACCGAAGCCGAATTAAAAGTCGAAAAATATTATAAAGATGTTATTCCCGACGCATCCGTAAAGCTGGCGCTCTACAACAAAACATTCACCGTGTTGGGAGACATCAATCCGGGCATTTATCCGATTTACAAAGACCGGATGACCATTTTTCAGGCATTGGCCATGACCGGCGATTTGATACTGTCGGGCGACAGAAAAAACGTCCGCATCATCAGGGAAACCGACAAAGGGACAAAAATTTTAGAGTTTGATATTCGTCCCGCCAAAATTATCGAATCGGAATACTACTACATCTACCCGAACGACATCATTTACGTGAAACGGGAAAATCAAAGTTTCTTCAAATCCGCCAGCTACGGCGGATTGCTGTCCACAATAACCTCTTCAATCAATTTCTTCATGACCGTCGTCTTCATGACACGGCTCTCTAACTAACAACTTATTTCAATGTTTCAACAAAACGAGTAAAAAATGGAACACGAACACGACTACAATCAGTCAAGCAATCAAAACAATACGATATTTAAAGACGAGGAGTCGAATTTCAATATGATGGAATGGCTGATGCTCCTTTTGCACTATTGGTATTTCTTTTTGATAAGCGTTTTGGTATTTTTAGGATTGGGCTATCTGAAAAACAAGTCATGGCAGCCGGTATACCGTTCACTGGGCACGGTGATGATTCAAGAAGCGTCCACCCGTGCGCCGAATCAGCAAGCGTTTATGAGAGGTTTCGGGATACAGGGCGGATACTACAATATCAATAATCAAGTCGTTATCCTGAGTTCATACGACTTGTTGGGACGTGTGATCGACAGCCTGCCTTTCATTAAAGTGGACTATTTGAAGATCGACCGATTTAAAAAAATAAACGTATACGATCGTTCTCCGATTCGTGTAGAATCGGACTTTGTGGCGCCGGAAGCATACGACGATTTGACGTTTAAAGTCGACATGAAAGACAGTGAACACTTTGTCCTGACCGTCCACAAGAACAAACAATACTCCAATGTCCGTATCGAAGGCGTTTTCGGAAAGCCGGTTCAGTGCAATCTGTTTTTTGGCGTCATCTACAAATCCCCCAATTTCCATCCCGACACGGACATATTCTTCCGATTCCGGTCGAAAGGCGACCTCATCGCAGAATTCATGTCAAAAATTGAACTGGATTATCTCATGGAAGGTTCGTCTGTGCTGTCCATTTCGCTGAAAAGCGCCACACCCGCAAGAGATATGGATTTTATAAACACCCTGAGCGAGGTATTTTTGGACGATAACCTGAGACATAAAAACGATGTTGCCATCAAAACAATTGACTTTATTGACGAACAATTACGCTCGGTTTCAGGCTCATTGTCGAAAACAGAAGATGAAATGACGCGATTCAGACAGGACAACCAAATGGTGAGCGTCTCCGCACATTCGGATGAACTATTGCTGAAAAAAACCGGATACGATGACATGTCCAAAGCGCTCAGGCTGCGCGAAAAGTACTTCGATTACCTGACCTCCTACCTCAATGAAGGGATGGAAGAAGAAGAACTGATGTCGCCGTCGAGCTTCAACATCAATGATGAAACGCTGGTGTCGGCCATCACAAAACTAAACCGACTGTATCTCGAACGTGCATCTATCTCGGAAAAAAGTCCGTACTATCCCGTTTATAACCGAGATATTGTACACGCAAAACAAATAATAAAGGAAACCATCTCCCAGATGCGCGTTGCTTTGGACATAGAAAAAAATGATTTGAAAGAGAGCATTCACAGTCTAATGCAGCAGATTGAGATGTTGCCCCAAAAAGAACTGGAAATGACCGCCATCGAACGAAACTACCGAATTGACGACAGCTATTATACGTTCTTTTTGCAAAGGAGAGCGGAGGCACAGATTCAAAAAGCGTCGAACAGTCCCGACAACACCGTGCTGGATAAGGCAAGAATTACAGAACTGACAAACAGGGGTGTGAAAAGAACCATGATTATACTTTTTACACTGATCGGCTTTCTGATACCGGCATTGACGATAATATTCAAAGAATTGCTCAATAATACGATACGCACGGCGAGAGATGTGGAAAGAAATGCCGACTTTCCCCTTATCGGAGCCGTCAGACACACCAAGAGTAAAGATCCGGTATTGGTGGCCAAAAGTCCGAGGTCGTCATTCACAGAGATGTTCCGTGTTATTCGCACCCGGATAGAGTTCATCGTACAAAGAAAAAACAACATCATGTTGATGATCTCTTCGACCGAATCGGGCGATGGTAAAACATATTTCTCGATAAATCTGGCGGCGATTTATGCCATGACCGGCCGTAAAACCCTACTGATAGACATGGACATCAGAAAGCCGAGCGTTTCGGGTCGATTGGACATCGAGACAAGCGTAGGGGTAACAAATGCGTTGATTGACGAAATCGAACTGAGTCAGGCCATCGTTCGGACAGAACAATATAAATTTGACATCCTGCCTGCCGGTACGGTACCTCCCAACCCGGGCGAACTGATTCGTTCGGACAAACTGAGGGAAGCATTTGCGGAATTACGAAAAATGTACGATTATATCATTATAGATACCAGTCCGATGGGATTGGTGGCCGATGCCTATTCGATAGCTTCGCTCTCGGATATTAATCTGTTTGTGGTGAGAAGCGAAAAGACAAATAAATCGTTCTTCAGAAAGTTGGCCATACAACTGAAAATGGATAAAATACCCAATTTATACACGGTACTGAACGATGAAATGAGTAGCAAGAGTAAATACTACAATTCTTCTTACAGTTATAGCTATGGTTATAACTCCGGTTACGGCTATGGTTACTATGGCTCGAAAAACCGAAAAAAGGCCGCAGAAACACACGCTCACTATTATGACGAAGATACGGATTTTTAGGCGGTTGGAGATTATATAATCCGATCCGGATTATAACGGGCTATGTAGACGAGCTACAACAGCCTGTTTTACTGAAAATAGATTTTTATACTACAGAAGCAGCCTGTTTTATTGAAAACAGGTTTTTACACTACAGAGAAGGGGCAGCCTGTTTTATTGAAAACAGGTTTTTATACTACAGAAGGGGCAACCTGTTTTATTAAAAACAGGTTTTTATACTACAAATAGGACGAAATAGTTTGACATGAGATTTTTATATATTTTCGCCACGATTGTTTTCACCGTTTATGGACAGATGATACTAAAGTGGCGGATTCGCAAAACAGGTTTTTCACTTCCCGACACCGGCTTTTCGGATAAGTTGACAGCTTTACTGCGTCTTGTTTTTGACCCTCTCATATTGTCCGGTCTATTATCCGCTTTCATTGCATCTCTTTTTTGGATGGCAGCCATGAGTAAATTTGAAATCACCCGGGCCTATCCGTTCATGAGTATATCCACCGTCATTATCTTCATTTTGGGCGTCCGGGTACTGGGCGAAACATTCACGACAGGCAAGGTACTGGGGTTGATATTGATTATTTTAGGGACAATTGTAACGGTAAAATTTTAGATGGCAGGAAAGAGTTTGCATATTTCGATCGTATCGCCGGTCTACAAAGCAGAAAAAATCATACAAGAATTGGTTGGCCGATTGCACACCGAATTAGCAACCTTGACAGACAGGTATGAGATCATTTTGGTAAACGATGGGTCGCCCGACGATTCGTGGAACGAAATACTGAAAGAAGGGCAAAAAGACAAGCGCGTTAAAGGCCTAAATTTAAGCCGAAATTTTGGACAACACTATGCCATTACCGCCGGTTTGAGTTTTGCCGTCGGAGAATGGATTGTGGTGATGGATTGCGATTTGCAAGACGATCCTGCCGAAATCCCGAAACTATACCGGAAAGCACAAGAAGGATATGATTCCGTATTCGCGCAAAGAATACAGCGCACCGATTCTTTTCTGAAAAGAAATTTGTCGAAATTATTCTACCTCTTCTTCAGTTATCTGACCGACACCGAACAAGAATCAAGCGTAGCCAACTTCGGCATCTACCATCGAGTGGTGATAGATGCCATTCTTTCGATGAAAGATCAGATCCGTTTTTTTCCGACGATGGTACAATGGGTTGGATTTCGCAAGTATTATCTTCCGGTCAAACATTCGGAACGCTTTGAAGGAGAGACATCGTACAGTTTCAAAGACTTGTTTCGTTTAGCGTTAAACAACACCATCGCTTTTTCGGACAAGCCGCTTCGTCTGACCGTTAAAGTCGGATTTTTTCTTGCAATGCTATCTTTTATGATAGGGGTCGTTTACGCCGTGCTTTATTTTATCGGAACAATCGACGTATTGGGCTTTACAACTCTCATTTTATCAATTTGGTTTTTGGCGGGAATCGTCATCGGCATACTCGGCGTATTAGGTTTATATGTCGGTAAAGTGTTCGAGAAAGTAAAAAGCAGACCATTGTTTATCGTTCAAAACATTAACAACGTATGATATTGGAACAAATATCTTGGGATACTGATTTTTTCAAGAGAAAAACAGGTAAAATTTCGTATACGACGCATCAGGGGAACGAAGATTTTATCCCATTTTTGATCGAAGCCGACTCCTGTGGATATGAGTTGATTTACGTTTTTGCAAATGGAGATACATTTATCGACAAAGAGGTATTGACACAATACAGGGGCAAATTGGTTGACAGGAAAGTGTTATATGCCGGAAATCTTGACAGCCTTTCTTTAGGCGGTTGTGACGATGAAGTGGTAGAATATACGGACGACAAACTTTCGGATGATTTGGAACGATTAGCCTATTTAAGCGGTGGATATTCGAGATTTAGAACCGATAACGGGTTTGATAACGACGATTATGTTCGATTATACAAAACATGGATGCTAAAATCACTTGCAAAAGATTTGGCCGATAAAGTATTTGTTTACAAAGAAAATAATCGGATTTTGGGAATGGTCACGCTAAAGTACAAAGGAGAGATGGGAGATGTCGGGTTGATTGCTGTTGACAACAGCACGCAAGGAAAAGGAATCGGCAAAAGACTAATCAATGCTTGTGCGAGGGATTTGTCGGCAAAAGGGATTTACAAATTGGAGGTCGTAACCCAAGAAGCAAATGGCGCTGCGTGCCTGTTTTACGAAAAATGCGGCTTTTCGATAAGCAGCATTACAAATATTTATCATTTTTGGCTGTCGGCCACAAGAGCGGGAAAATTGAATTTAATATAAAAGATACTGTGGACGCGCTTCCGGTATCGGGTAAATAGAAAGAGAAAGATCATGGCGAACATTATAAAAAAAATAAGCTCAAACCACTTCGTATTACCTGTTTTCTTTTTTTTCCTTTTCGCATTATATCTATCATTGTTTATCATATCTCCGGGTGATATGGGGTTTCATGCCTACATTGCAAGACAAATGTTAGCAGGAGAGATGCCCACTTCCGGGAATTTTTTATTCTATTGGATGGTAAACATCTTTTCTTTTTTCAGCACAAACAAAACAGCGTCCAAAATCAGTCTATGCTTTCTACTTGCCGTAGCTACAACATTAAGATACCATTGGTCTCAACGCCGACTGAATAGTTTGCAGATCGGAAAAGATGCGATACGCAACTTTTTGATCTCCACGTTTTTCGCAGTAACATTGATAGTTGTTTTTGTAATACCCTTTCCTACCTATATTACAATCAAATCCTTTTATATAGGAAACTTCGTACCCAATATCTGGCATAATTCCACAACTATTTTTTTGTTTCCGTTTGCTCTTTTTCTTTTCTCTTTGAGTATAGATCAAATTACGAACTACAAGCGCCTACGAAATATTTACATCCTCATCCTCATCTTCATAAACATCTTGATCAAACCAAGTTTTTTCTTTGCATATATCCTTGTTTATCCTCCTTTTTTACTGTACCGGTACAAATTTTCTCAAAAATTTTGGCTGTCAATATCACCGGTATTTCTCGGAGGATTGTTGCTACTATCACAATACTATTTGATATACCACACAACAGCGAGCTATTTATCCTACATTTATAGTACTGTTGATAACGGCGCTGTTACAATCCGACCGTTTTTTGTCTACACCATATATGGCAGACTACAAGATTTACCGTTTTCCATTCTGTTTTCCATTCTGTTTCCATTCACGTTTAGTGTATTAAACTTTTCGAGACTAAAGAAAGAAACCGTTTTTTGGTTCATTATAGCATTAGTCATAACGTCGATATTGATTTACCTTCTTCTATCCGAAACCGGTATGCGGGCCGCTCACGGCAATTTTTATTGGCAGGTTGTGATCTGCGTCTGGCTCTATTATTTTTATTCATTACAATCTTTACTGCGGAACTTCAGGGAAGAAGGGATGACGCTAAAAAACAAATTTTTAGGTTCACTCTACGGATTGCATGTTTCATTCGGTCTGATTTATATAGTAAGAATGTTTGCTGTCAAAATCTATTTTTAACCGTCGATGAATGACCTGAAAAATAAAAACCTCACGCTATTATTTGCCCTCACCCTGTTGAATATACTATTCATCATTTACTATTCAACATTGATCTATTACAATCGCTTGGCTCAAGACGATTACGATTTTCTTTTTTTGGTAAAAGAACAAGGGATATTCGGATTCGTAAAAAAGATTTATACGAATCATCAAGGACGATTTTCCTCATTTATCATTCAAGCCATTAAATACTCGCTGATAAACAGCGTCGGCAATATCGCCTTTGTGCCTATCGTCAACTGGTTGATCGATGTATTTTCCCTATTCTATTTTTTGACCAAATTACTACCGCAATTAAAAAAGCGCATCGTGTGTCTATTCGCCGCATCCATCATCAACCTGTTGCTGATTATAAACTTTGAATTTTCGTCCTTTTTTTGGATTGCAAGCAGCGAATTTGTTGTTGTGTCAAGTCCGCTACTATTGTTCACCGCCATTTTTTTCAACAAGAAGAAACACAGCTACATCATCGTTTTTTTATTAGCCCTTCTAATCGGCGGTTGGTCGGAAGCATTTGCTCCCCTTATCCTATTTTTTCTACTTCTGACCTTTTTTTCAATCACAGTTTTGAAAAAACGATCATTCGGACAAGCCATGAAACAGCCGGAAGCGCAAAAAATACTCCTTTCATTCATCATCATTTTCATCGGATTGGTATTTGTGATGATAGCGCCCGGGAATGCAAATCGTTTAGAACGCTATCAACAACCGGCTTCCCTTTGGGCATTTTGGGGCATAACGGCAAAAAATTTTGCGGTATTCGTCTATCTTTTTGCTTTCCGGATGCCCTACGTTCTATTTGCCCCTTACATCGCTTTTATATTCGGATTAAAGGGAAAAACGACCCTCAAACCAACCTTAAACCATTGGCTGTACTCCCTTGCGATAATGATTTTTGTCATTTGGTGCAGTACTTTTCCTGCCGCATTCATCATGTCCTCATTCGGTTTTCACCGGATATATACACCGATCATTTTTTGGCTTTTACTATTTTGTTGCTTTTGGGCGTATCTACTCGGTACCGATTTAACAACAAAAATAAATGAAAAGAGACAGCAACTACTCTCTTTTTCAGGAGTCATATTCACACTGATTGTCTGCGGCATCCAAGTTTGGAACATTCGACACGACACCCCCATTGCAAAAAAATATTCGGAAACAGATAAAGCCAGAATTGAACTATTTATGGAAGAAAAAAAGAAAGGAAGGACAGTCGACTTATACGTAGCGCCACTTTCATCGATGAAAACAGAAAATTTTAAAAGTCTGACACTCTCTTTAATAGGGAATAAAAAGAAACCGGTTTTGTACTATTCAAACGAGATAGATTCGGAAATAGTGCAAAACACCTTCATCGGGTACAACAACAGCATGATGATGCAATATTACGAACTGCCTTTTGCCGTATATCTAAAAAAGCAGCCCTAAAGCGGTTAAACCGGTTATGATACCTTTCAACAAACCCTACATGACGGGAAAAGAAACAACCTATATTAAAGATGCGGTTCGTTTTTCAAAAATATCGGGAAACGGGCAGTTTACACAAAAATGCCAGCGGTTTTTTGAAGAAAGATACGGCTTCAAAAAATGCCTGCTTACAACATCGTGTACCGATGCGTTGGAAATGGCTGCCATTTTGTGCAACGTAGCGCCCGGCGACGAAGTCATTGTACCGTCCTACACCTTCGTGTCAACCGCCCTGTCATTCATACGGCAAGGAGCGAAAATCGTTTTTGCCGACAGTCGGGGCGATCACCCCAACGTGGACGCCGACAGACTGGAAGAACTAATCACCGAAAAAACAAAAGTGATTGTCCCCGTTCATTATGCGGGAATGGCTTGCGAGATGGACAAAATTATGGAACTGGCCCGGAAATACGATTTACTGGTTGTAGAAGACGCGGCACAGGCAATCGATTCATACTACATCTCGCCCGCAACCGGCGAAAAAAGACCGCTTGGAAGCATCGGACATTTAGGTACATTTTCGTTTCACGAAACGAAAAATATTATTTCGGGCGAGGGAGGCATGTTGACCATGAACGATGAGCGGTTTATCTACAGATCCGAAATTATTTGGGAAAAAGGAACAAATCGCGCCGAATTTTTTCGAGGAGAAGTCAACAAATACGGTTGGGTCGATATCGGTTCATCCTTTCTTCCGTCTGAAATTATTGCCGCATTTTTGTGGGCGCAAATCGAAAACATAGATCAAATTCAACACCGAAGAAAGCAGCTTTGGAATACATATTACGAAAGATTGAAATTCATGGATAAAAACGATTTGTATTTGCCTACAATTTCTTCTTACGCAACAAACAATGCACACATGTTTTATCTTGTTTGCCGATCGGCGGAAGAACGTTCGGCGCTGCTCACACATTTGAAAGAAAACGGCATATTGGCCGTCTTTCATTATTTGAGTTTACATTTGAGCCGATTCTTTGAAGGGAAACACGACGGACGCAAACTAACAAACTCCGACATGTTTTCCGACTGTTTACTTCGGCTGCCGATGTTCTATGAACTGGGCGAAAATGACATACGGAAAGTGGTCGAAAGTATAAAATCATTTTATGACGGAAGAAAAAGCAGCTTTTAGAGCAAAAACAGAAACATTCAGAATCGGACTCATCAGCAATAAACTGCTGTTGTTGCTATCGATAGGTCTGTTGGTTACACCGGCAGTATTCATTATACTATACGCTCCGGTCTACTGCGACGCAGCCTATTACCTCTCGATTGTCGAATTGATGTCCGAAGGCCACAAAATCTACGAAGACATTACATCCGCCTACACACCGTTAGTCTTCTACTTCACCCTCCTGCTTAAAACGCTTTTCGGCATAGGCATCAACTACCGGTTCTATTTAGTAGTCAATTTGCTCATCCTCTACCTTTGCGGTTATTTCGCATACAAGTTAGCCCATTCTTTCACCGGCAAAAAACCATTAGCCTTTTTAGCATCATGGCTTTTCATCCTCTCGGCATACTCGCGCGGCGGAGACGCCTACTTATTAGAATTGCCCGGTGTATTATTCGGATTATGGGCATGCGTATTAGCGATACATTACGGCAAAAACACATACATTTTTCTTTTAACAGGTCTCATCGCCTCGGCCGCATTTTGGAGCAAACAGTACGGAATCGGCTTCATTCCGCTTATCCTCATCCTGATCTATTTCACAGGGGAACACAAGTACAAACAAATTTCACTATTCATTCTCGGAGTCGCCGTTTCATTTATATTCATGGCGATAGCGCTTCCGAGCGTCTACGACAATTTATACAACGGGTACGGCACCGACGCAGCGGCGAACGACTACTACGACGACAAAGTCGTGCGAAATCTATTTTGGGCATTCGACTACTACATCAAAAGAATATGTCCCTGTCTGCTATTTGCCCCACTCATACCATTTTTCAAAAACAACACAAAAAAAGAATACGGCTATTTCATATTCCTTTTATCAGGGTTTGGAGGTTTTTTGTGCCAGTTCTACTTTAACAAAGGAGATCATTATTTTCTTTACATGCTTCCCTTTTCATCGATCCTAACGGCATTATTGATCAAAAAAATAGCGGATTGGAAACCGAAATTAATGCCGGCGTACTACCTGGTATTAGTAATAATGATCATCCGGTTAGTAAATTCGGTCTACAAAAACCAGCTATACTACGGTTACATTGCTCGGAACGAGCGGAAAGAACAATTAATTTTAGCCGACAAGATAAAACAACACATTGGCCGTGTAGACGCATCGGTCTACATATACGACATTCAGTTAATCAGCCAATACTACCTCACAGGCTACAAGCCGCCGAAAGTAGCAGGCAAATACGATTTTTCATTCGGCCCTTTGTTCTACAATGAGCAGTTGATTCGGACGAAATTCAACGTTTCGGATTACATTTTGAGAGAAGACATCAACCTCAATTGGTGGCATTTAACACCAGAAATGGACAGCATCCTATCGGGCTGCGAAAAAGCGACGCTTAAAACAAATCAGTACAATCTGATTTTATATGACAACACATCACACCACGCCGACCATTTTAGTTCATTTTCGTTCCCATTCGGGCAATATCAGTCGGTCGTAGGCATCATTCTTCCGGAAAGAGAAAGAGAATTAAGGGGGGGGAAGTCTCCCCCTCGCTTCAGCCCGCTGCGCGGTCTTCCGCTACCCCCTCTGCGGGGCTCCGCCCCGCAACGCCCCGAAAGACAGAGATTAAATAGTGATTAGTGTTTAGTGATTAGTGTTTAGTGATTAGTGTTTAGTGATTAAACACGACGAACTTGCACAAAACACTAAAAATTAAACACAAAACACAAAACACAAAACACAAAACACAAAACACAAAACACAAAACACTAAACATTAATTTATGCAAAATACGAATTTCAATGTCGCCGTTTGTATGATCACCTACAATCAGGAAAAATACATTGCTCAAGCAATCGAAAGTGTGCTGGCACAAGCCACAAATTTCAACATAACGCTCTTCATCGGAGACGACCATTCGACCGACGGAACATCAACCGTTTGCCGCCGATATAAAAAAGAACATCCCGATTCCATCATGCTCATTCGGCACGAACACAATTTGGGAACGGTCGGGAATACATTTGCCATCTTTGAAGAAATTTTGAACCGGAAAGAAAAATTCAAATACACAGCCATGCTCGACGGAGACGACTATTGGTGTAATGAAAACAAACTGCAAAAACAAATCGACTTTCTGGAAAAACATCCCGATCACGGTTTGATTCACACAGACGTCGCCCTGCTCGACAACCTATCGGGCGTGATTCATATCACAAAGAAAAAAAATGTGCCGACAGGCGACATTTTCCTCCAATCCTTTGAAGCCTCAATCGCCAACTGTACGGTGGTCTACCGTACCGAACTCTTGGCCCGTCTCGACATGGACGGTATCCGAAAAGCCAAGCTCCTTTCATGCGATTATATCACCAACGTAGTAGTATCCAAGTGGGGCAAGGTCGGTTTCATCGACGAGATTACAGCCGTTTGGCGCCGGAATATCGGTTCGGTATCCGCTCCGAACGATATGAGCAAAGCGCTCGGCTATCTCGACCATGAAATCGGTTCGGGGAACTATCTTTCATCGCTTTTTCCGGTCGAATACCCCTTTCTGCCCGAAGAACAAAACCGGTACATCGCCCGACGCAAAATGGAAATCGCCCAAACGTTCAACAATTACGATTTGGCCGTCGAAGCCTTGAATACATCGAACGTATTTTCAAATAGAACGCTGTTGAGATTCAGCCTCACAAACCGTCTTTTCTTCGCCCTGTTTCTCAAGGTGCGCGACCGGAAGAAAAAAATAGAGCAATCTTTAAATCGAGTCGATGGATCACAGAGAAATAAAGCATAAAGGAATTACGAGTGCGATTTGGGGCGTTTTAGGAAAATTTTCCACCCATTTGGTCACATTTATCGTCAGCCTCATTCTATCCCGATTGCTCACCCCCGCCGATTTCGGAATGGTAGGCATGGCGATGGTCTTCATCTATTTCACACAAACCTTTATGGATTTCGGATTAACATCCGCCGTCATTCAGAAAAAACATCCGACCGAAACACAAATCAGCACCGTATTTTACGTCGGCATCATCCTGTCCGTGATCCTGATGCTGATCATGATACTGTGCGCCCCCCTTATCGGGAAATTTTATCACAACGAAGAAGTCGGGAAAATCGCCCGCTTTGTATCCTACTCTTACGTCATCCTTGCGCTGACGGGATTGCAAAGGGCATTACTTTCCAAACAACTCGAAATCCGGTTAATCATAATCATAACCATTATCGGTACGGCGATTCAGGCCGTTTCGGGAGTCATTTTAGCCTGTTACGGCTTTGGGGCTTGGAGTCTTGTCTACTCCACCTTTTTGAACAACGTTGTTACAACAATACTACTCTGGATAAAATCGTCCTGGCGACCGAAATGGCTTTTCAGTCTGCCGGAAATAAAAGACATGTTTGCCTTTGGTTCCAAGATGTTTGTCGCCGGCATCTTAGAGTCGGTTTATGTGAAACTGGATGAAATGGTAATTGGAAAAATGTTTAACGAATCGACGTTAGGCTATTATCACCGTTCAAAATCGTTTAACAACTTAGTGGTAGCCTACACCTCAGAAGGTCTACGGTCTGTTTTTTTTCCGATAATGAGTCATTTGCAGGACGATTTGGCGAGCGTAAAAAAGGTCATTCTCAAATCGATGGAAATGGTTTGTTTTATTGCATTTGCCTTAACAGCCATCCTTTATTTGGATGCAAAACCGTTAATAGTGATTTTGTTCGGCGATCAATGGCTTTCCTCGGTCGGTTATTTTCAGATTCTGGCTTTTGTGGCCTACGCCTATCCGGTCAGCATAATATTGGTCAATGTTTTGAGCGGTTTGGGAAAATCGGGGCAATTTTTGAAATTAGAAATCTGGAAAAAAGTAGTAGGTTTGTGCGGTATGACGGTCGGTTTCATTTGGGGGATCAATGGTTTTCTGTGGGCGAATGTCGGAATAAATGCCGTCGGAATCACCCTCAACATGTGGTTTGTCGGTAAATATGTCGATTTGACCATCGCAGATCAATGGAAAATCATACTGAAATATGCGTTCATTGCATTGCTGTCTGCCTTACCTGTTTGGTTGTTGAATTTGGTTCTACCGCCCAACTTATGGCTACTGCTGACGGTTGACACGCTTTTATTTTTGGTTTTCTATCTTGGTGCAAATCGCATGATGCAAATGAAAGGGTTTACATTTGTGAAAGACATTGTGACATCGCGATTCGGAAACATCCTGATCCGTCGATTCGGGAAATGACGCTTGTCTCCGCTCGGTTTTCGGGAATAGGAAGCCTGTTTTCAAAAAACGGCGGAAAACATAGATCAGATGAAAATAAAAACAACGGCGGAAAACATAGATAAGATGAAAATAAAAACAACGGCGGAAAACATAGATGAAATGAAAATAAAAAAAACGGCGGAAAACATAGATGAGATGAAAATAAAAACCCGATTTATAACTTCCATCACACGTGTGATTTTTTTCATCACACGTGTGATTTTTTTCATCTCATCTATGTTTTTTTCACCTATAGACCATAAAAAAAAGAACTCAAACATAATAATTAATTATAATACAGACAAATAAACATTTTAGTAGCATTTATACTCAGTTCGGTCAACACCCTTTTCGACCCTCTAAACGTGATTTTATCCTTCGTTGGTCGGCGTTAGCGGTCTTGGAAACTGATTCTTAAACTATGAAAGAAAACAACATCTTTTTACAAAGTGCGCTGACCGTTGAAGGTTCTTTTATGAAAAATCGGCAAGTGGTCGACTGGTTGAAAGCACAGAATGAGAAAGTAGCTGTCGGGATCAATCGGATTCCTTTTCGCAAACTAAAGCTGTGGCAGGTAGGTCATGACGTTATCCGGCACGATACAGGAAAATTCTTTTCGATCATCGGCATCAACATCCGAACAAACTGGGGGACGGTGTCCGAATGGGAACAGCCCATTATCAATCAGCCTGAAATCGGATTTTTAGGCTTCATCACAAAAGAGTTCGATGGCGTACTGCATTTCCTGATGCAGGCGAAAATAGAACCGGGCAATATCAATCACGTACAGCTTTCGCCGACTTTGCAGGCCACCAAAAGCAATTACACCAAAGCCCACAAGGGAAATGCGCCCCGCTATTTGGACTATTTCCGGCAAGTAAAGCCCGAACAGGTTTTGCTCGACCAGTTACAATCGGAGCAAGGCGCCCGTTTTCTGAAAAAACGCAACAGAAATATCATTATCAAAACAGATGAAGAGATACCGGTATACGATAATTTTATCTGGTTGACTTTAGGGCAGATAAAAGCATTGATGAACATCGACAATGTAGTCAATATGGACACTCGTACAGTTATTTCGGGGATTCCGTTTGGTTCCTACCAAGCCGGCGAACTTGATCTATCGTGGCTCAAAAACAGTTCGGCCTACAGAGACACAATCCGATACCGGCTATTGGAATCGGTTTTGATAAACGATAAACACCTCCATTCGATTGACACGATCATTTCGTTCATCACCAATTTAAAAAGCATTTATGAACTTGACATAAAGCAAATACCGTTGAGTTCGATGAAGCAATGGGTCTACGATGAAAATGAAATCCGTCATCAGTTGAATAAATACTTCAAAGTCATTGCCGTAGACGTCGAAATCGGGAACAGAGAAGTTGTCGGTTGGACTCAGCCCATGATCGAGCCTGCACAAGAAGGGCTTTGTGCGTTCATTTGCAAAAAAATAAACGGCATATTGCACTTTGCCGTTCAGGTAAAATTAGAATGTGGCAATTTTGATATTGTCGAGTTAGCACCGACCGTACAGAGTCTGACGGGAGATTATAAAGAAAGAAACAAGATACCGTTGCTGTTTTTAGACGAGGTGCTCAATGCGGCGCCATCATCGATTATTTACGATTCGTATCAATCGGAAGAAGGCGGACGGTTCTATCGGGAGCAAAACAGGAATATGATCATGCTGGCGGATGAAGACTTTCCCGTCGAATTGCCCGAAAATTTTATTTGGATGACATTGAATCAATTATATGTTTTTTTGAAATTCAACAATTATTTGAACATTCAGGCAAGAAATTTAATCGCATCATTATCTTTTATCTAACATCAAAATAGGATTATTTATCTAAAACAAGAATATGATTAATATAGGTATTTTGGGCTGCGCCCATATTGCCCGACGTTCGTTGATTCCCGCAATGTTGGAATTGAAAAGATACTACAAATTGGTTGGGATTGCAAGCCGAAGTTTTTCAACCGCGGTCTCTTGTGCCGGACAATTCAACATCGAACCGTTTGACGGCTACCAATCATTGATTAACCTTGACGGTTTGGATGCGATATATATTCCGCTTCCGAATAGCTTACACGCCGAATGGATCGAAAAAGCGTTAGACAGAGGCATCCATGTGTTGGTAGAGAAATCGATGGCTTGCGAATACAATGAGGTATTGAAGTTAAATGAGCTGGCAAAGCGAAAAGGACTTGTATTGGTCGAAAATTTTCAATTTCGTTTTCACAGCCAACTGACAAAATTGAAACAGTTGATAAACGACGGTACGATAGGCGAATTGCGTTGTTTGAGAAGTTCGTTCGGATTCCCCGGATTATCTTCCGAAAACGACATTCGCTACCGGAAAAACTTGGGTGGCGGCGCATTGCTCGACGCGGGAGCTTATACGTTGAAAATAGCACAGATGCTATTAGGATTAGACATCAAGGTTTGTTCGGCCAATTTGAATTATCAACAAGGAAAAGAGGTAGACATTTGGGGCGGCGCATACGTGAAACAGAAACATGGGACATTGTTCGGAGAATTGGCTTTCGGCTTCAACCATTTTTACCAATGCAACGTCGAACTTTGGGGGAGCAAGGGAAAATTATATACGAACAGGATTTTCACGGCTCCTCCTGCATACAATCCTGTTTTTGAGTTGGAAACGGTAGAAGGTAAACAGGAGATAAAACTTCCTGCCGACAATCATTTTAACAACATGTTGATTCATTTTTATGAGTTAATACAAAATCGCGCCAATCGCGCCGATGAATACATTCAAAACATCAACCAATCGCGCTTGATAAAAGAACTAAAAGAAAAAGCACATGAAAACGAAACCGATTTATGTAACAATGCCTTCACTGGCACCTCTCGACGAATATAAAAAAATACTCGAAGGAGTTTGGGAAAGGGGAATATTGACCCACAACGGCCCGTTAGTACGGCAGTTGGAAAAAGATTTATGTACCAAATTGGGGTTGAGAAATTTTGCGCTTGTTTCAAACGGAACAATTGCTATTCAGATGGCGATCAAAGCGTTGGAATTGAAAGGTGAAATCATCACTTCGCCGTTCACTTGGATAGCGACCGTAAGCGCCGTAAAATGGGAAGGATGTACACCTGTTTTTTGCGACATTGATCCCGAAACATTGAACCTCGACCCTGCAAAAATAGAAGATTTGATCACCGACAGCACCGTTGCCATTATGCCGGTACACGTATTCGGCAATCCTTGTGATGTGGAGACCATCGAAGCCATTGCTAAAAAGCATCATTTGAGTGTGATCTACGACGCTGCACATGCCGTAGGTTCGGTTTACAACAACAAAAGTCTGCTCGAATACGGTGATATTATCGCAACAAGTCTGCACGCGACAAAATTGCTGAATACGGGCGAAGGAGGCGCTTGTATAACCGGTGACGATGAATTACATGAAAAGTTGAAGCGGATTCGTTTTTTCGGACACGATGATACAAAAGAGGTAATCGAAGACGGTTTCAACGGCAAGATGACCGAAATACACGCAGCATTGGGTTTGGCAAATTTGAAATACTATGATGACGTATTGGCCGACCGAAAACGAAAATATCTGAAGTACAAAGAATTGCTTCGGGTTGACGATTCTTTACATTTTCAAAAAACAACATTCGGCGAGACGAATTATTCTTATTTCCCCGTGATTTTCGACAGCGAGGCAACCTTGCTCGAAACCGAAAAACGGTTGAACAAAAATCAAATATTCCCGAGACGATATTTTTATCCTTCGGTCAATACTTATACAAAAATAGTCGATTACCGGCCGACTCCGATTTCGGAAAACATATCGAAGCGAATAGCCTGTCTACCTTTATATTGGGCATTGACAGACGAAGACATTGAAAGAATCTGTCACATCATATTGAACAAGTAAGAGCCGATGAAATTAGCGATCATGCAACCCTATTTTATGCCCTACATCGGCTATTTTCAACTGATAAACGCGGTTGACGAATTTGTCGTTTTGGACGATGTCAACTATATAAACAGGGGATGGATAAACAGAAACCGCATTTTGATAAACGGACAGCCGAAATACATAACAATTCCGTTGAAAGAAGCCGGTCAGAACAAATTGATTCATGAAATCCGGATTGTCGACGATGTCTTGTGGAAGCCGGGCTTACTAAAAACCATAGAGATGAATTATAAAAAAGCGCCAATGTTTGAAGAAGTTTTCGCATTGTTGAAATCAATTCTTGACGGCGACGAAAACAATCTATCGAAATTCGTAACGAACAGCATCAAAAAAACAGCTCAATACCTGTCCATTGACACGAAGATAATAGATTCTTCGCGCATCTTCGACAAGAAAGGATTGAAAGCCGAAGAACGCATATTGGACATTTGCATTCAAAAGAGAGCCGATATTTATATCAATCCGATTGGCGGTGTCGGATTATACCACAAAGAATTATTTAAAGAAAATGGGATTGATTTGTTTTTTATCGAGACAAATCAGGTTGAATACAAGCAATTGCGTTCGTCGGAATTTGTCCCCTATCTTTCGATTTTGGATGTATTAATGAACAATAAAAAGGACGTCATCTTGAAATATTTGGCTAACTTTGGTTTTATCTGATATAGCAGGAAGAAAATTGATAGTGCAATTTTTTATTTCAAAAAAAACATGAAAGTAATAATTTTTGGACTTCGGGATACCGCACAATTAGCTCATTATTATTTGACTACAGATTCGGAACATGAAGTTGTCGCTTTCTCGGTAAATGAAACCTACCTCGGCGGTGTGACTTCATTTTGTGGGCTTCCCGTTCTACCGTTTGAAAAAATTGAAAAAGCGTATCCGTCCGGCGAATACGCATTTTTTATACCGATGACATATCGTCGGATGAATAACGACCGTAAAAAAGTGTACGAAGACGTAAAAGCGAAAGGATATAGATTGATTAGCTATATAAGTTCCAAGGCGACGGTTTTTGATAATGTTGAAATTGGCGAAAATTGTTTCATTCTTGAGAACAACACCGTCCAACCCTTTGTAAAAATCGGGAACAATGTTGTTTTATGGAGTGGCAATCACATCGGGCATCATAGTATAATTAAAGACCATGTGTTTGTAACATCGCAAGTGGTAATATCCGGTAATTGTGTAATCGAAAACAATTGTTTTTTGGGGGTAAACGCCACCGTGCGCGATTTTATCCACATGGCACAATACACGTTTGTATCGATGGGAGCGCGTATTCTCGAAAATACGGATGCATACAGCGTTTACTCCGAAGGAGAATCGAAAAAAGCAAACGTTTCGAGCCTGAAATTAAGAATTTGAAAAAGTCGGAATAAAATAATCGGAATAAAATAATAAAACACATTACTCACAATGAATTGGATAAAAAAAGGCTGTATCTTTATGATAGATACTTCAAAAGAATGGAGTTATGATTGCGCACAAGTTCCTACGGTAGAGCTATTGAGCGACAAAGTTTGGCGGATTTATTACGCTTCGCGCGATTCACAGGTACGGAGCGCTGTCGGCTATTTTGACGTAGAGGCAGGCAATCCCGAAAATATACTTTACAGGCATCCGAGTCCTGTCTTTATGCGTGGAGAATTGGGAACATTCGATGAATTGGGAGTCGGTCCGAGTTTTTTACTGAAAGATGGTGATACGAAATATCTGTATTATATTGGCTACAATGTGACTAAAACGTTGCCATATCACAACGGAATCGGAATCGCGACATGGAATGAAGAGAAACAATTATTCGAACGTATTTCGCAAGGGCCATTATTTGAGCGGACGCTCAACGAGGCCTTTTTTAATGCTTCGTCGTGTGTATTGAAAGACGATGGCATTTGGCGGATTTATTACCTGTCGACGACCAAATGGGTGATACCTGAAGGAGCAAACCGTGCCGAACCGTTTTATCATATCAAATATGCCGAATCGGAAAATGCTTTCGATTGGAAGCGCGAAGGACATGTCGCTATTGATTACAAGGATGAAAATGAAGCAGGACTTGCACGTCCGTATGTGCTGAAAATCGGGGGAAAATACTATATGTGGTATTCGCGTCGAGATCTGCTTGGTTACAAAACGGACAAAAATGCCAGTTATCGAATTGGTTACGCGGTCTCCGACGATGCCGTGAATTGGACAAGAATGGATGAAAAAGCGGGAATAGATATTTCGCCTGAAGGTTGGGATGCTGAGATGATTTGTTATCCTTGTGTTGTAGAATGGGGCGATAAATTATTTTTGTTTTATAACGGAAATGGTTTTGGCCGCACAGGAATCGGATATGCAGTTTGTGATAAAAGCGAATTAATTGATTGAAAAAAAAGCATGAATTGTAAAATTGAGGCCATAGAATATTATTTGCCCGAAAAAGTAATTACCAATCAATACCTGCATGAATATTGCGGTATCGATGCGGATTTTCTGGAAAATAAGATTGGAATTAAAAAGCGTCATACTGCGCTTGAAAGCGAGGCTTCTTCTGACCTTGCGGTGAAAGCGGGAGAATTATTAGTTGAAAAAAACAATGTAAAAAGAGAAGATATCGAATTGCTTTTACTTTGTACGCAACATGGTGATTATAAGTTGCCAACAACAGCTTGTATTGTACAAAACAGATTAGGGTTGCCGAACTCTTGCGCCTCCTTTGATATTAATTTGGGTTGTTCGGGATTTGTGTATGCTTTAGGAATCGCGGGCAATTTTATCAAAACGGGCCGAATGAAAAAAGTTTTGATCATCACGGCGGATGTTTATAGCAAAAGTATAAACTATACGGATAAGAACACGGCTTCATTGTTTGGAGATGCCGGCTCAGCCATTTTGCTTACGGCTTCGGGTAATGAATCGAATATCGAAGATATTGTTTACGGAACCGATGGATCGAATTACGACAAATTAATTATTTACAATAGCGGAATAAAAAAAGATGCCGAAAAATCGGATTATCTTTATATGAACGGACGCGAAATATTTAAATTTTCGACCCGCGTAGTACCCGCTTCCATCAATGAATTGCTTGGACGAAATAATTTGCAAAAATCTGACATTAAGTATTTTATATTTCATCAGGCAAATAAATACATGCTGACCGAAATCAAAAACCGGATGGAATTGACCGATGAACAATTGGTAATTGATATGGAAGATTACGGCAATACTGTTTCATCAACCATTCCGATTGTGTATAAAAATTTATTATCGGCAGGGAGACTGACGAAAGGAGATAGAATTGTGTTTTGTGGGTTTGGCGTTGGGCTTTCGTGGGCTTCGTGCCTTTATATTGTTTAATTTTTTAAAATCAAAAATAAATGAGC